>JAUHYH010000165.1 GCA_030426585.1 Bacteriovoracia bacterium | reverse complement strand
ATATCCGCCAGTCTGAGCAGTACCAAATATCAAATCAATACTGTGCTTGTTTCAAAATTTCCAATGATGAGTTATATGAAGAAGCTCATCGCTACCACTCTGAAGTCCAACCTCAAACACTAAAAGAATATCTCACTCAAAGCTTTCCGGCCGGTTCGGCCTGTCAAAGTTGTGTCCCCCTATTAGATTCCTTTCTTAAAAGCTTTAGAAAAGATGATTTTAGAGAGCCCCATTGGGAAGGACTTTCAAATGTTGAGTGGATGAAAAAAATCTACCTCCAACTTCCTGACGAAACCCAGTTAATTGATTTTTTCAATGGTAAGGTCTACTTGAAAAGTGATATTCCAGAAGCAGACCTTGCAGAAATCCTTCAAAACTACTTCCAAAAGCCCTTTAAAGTCTTCTGTTCCCCTGCAGCTGACGAATAACTCCTCTCATGCTAAGATTTAGCTTATGCGAAAAACTTTCTATTTCTTAGGAACTATCACTCTTTTGACTCTTTCATATCGAATTTCGATGGAAGAATATAGATCGAAAGACCCTTTTGTTATTCCTGCGACTGAAAAAAGTCGACTCTCAATTCATGTTTTCTCATCTCCTTTCGGAGTCAATTGGGAATCACCTCAAACTTTACTTTATTCCAACCTTGTAAACTTCGCTTCTCCCTTTAATCGAAAGATGGGTCATGTTGCAGCTGAAATTCAGTGTGTAAATTCGGATAAACAAACCACTTATTATAACTTCACGGGAATGATTGATCAGGGAAAAGATATCTACGATAAAATGTTCGTTCGGGAACTTGGTTTTGGAGTTATGTTTGCCGATTTTCCTGGGGCCCTTGAAACAAGAGCGAACCTCCAAAAAGAATTAGAAGCGAAAAGAAAAACTGGCCGTGTCCATACGGTGACCTATCAAATTACTGAAGCGAATTGTAAAAACCTCGAAAACTACCTCAAAGAATATAAAAGAGAAGGCGTCGATCAAATCTACGGTGGCCTTAATTATGAAGTCAGACAAAAAAGACGGGCTGGCTGTGTTCATTTCGCCTACTCACTGGTCGATATTGCAAACCTTGAAGATGACCCCTTTATGAAATATTGGGAGCGTGACATTCTTATCCCTAAGTCTCTCATTGGGGGCGATGTTACCCAACAGAAAGTGAGTGTCCTTGATATGCTCTCAAGTCATGATTTCCAAAAATGGGCCAAGGAAAATGAGCCTCATCATAAAATAACTTTCTGGGATATCGATGCGATCTTTGACCGACTCGAAGGAATTGTTGAAGGGTCTAATTTCACAGTTTTAAAGCGAGAGAAAAGCAAAGAATTTATTATTGATAGAACTGATATTACAGATTTTGAAACCAATTATTGGTTAAATTAGGCTCGACTGACAGAGATAACAGTATCCATGGCTTCGATTACTGATAACGTTTTCAAAAATTCACTATAATCTTTAACTTCAACTTCAAAGATAAAGCTCCCTTTTTGATCAGGAAGAGACTTAGCGTGAGCACTTCGAATGTTAATCCCCATATTATTGATCTTACTAGAGATCGAAGAAAGGATCCCTGGCTTATCATGAGTGATAACTTTGATATTTACTGGATGCTTAAAGACGTATTCATTATTCCATTCAACAGAAAGTCTTCTGGTATCAACAAGGTCAGCGATCTTATCACACTGAGCTGTATGGATTGTAATCCCTCTTCCTTTTGTGACAAAGCCAATGATCTCGTCACCTGGAATTGGGTTACAACATCGCCCCATCCGAACCACAATATCATCAAGCCCATCAACGATAACGGCATTATCTCGATTGGCAGACTTTTTCGCGGTTTTTGTTAGCTTCTGATAGTAGGACTCTGCCTTCTCTTTTTCCTCCATGGATTCTTTGTAATCAATGGAAGGAATGAGTTTAAGAACTTCAATAACAGTATTTCTCTTCGTTCCAATATGAATAAAGAGTTCTTCAAGATTTCTCGCATTTAATTCATTAAAGGCCTTATTAAAATCATTCTTCTTAACGAGTGATTTAATGTTTTTAGCATAAGGCTTAAGCGCTTCTTCAAGCATGCGCTCACCGAGTTCTTTACTCTTATCTCTTTCAATTTTTGAAAGAAACTGACGAATTTTAGTTTTCGCACGTGTACTTTTAACAATCTTTAACCAGTCTTTACTTGGAGTTTGAGTTTTACTGGTAAGAACTTCAACACTATCCCCACTCTTGAGTCGGTATTTTAAAGGAACGATTTTTCCATTAACTTTCGCCCCCACGCACTTATTCCCAACTTCGGTGTGAACAGCATAAGCAAAATCTAATGCAGTTGCCCCATAGCGGAGTTCTTTAACATCCCCATTAGGAGTAAAGATAAAGACTCCTCCCATATCGAGATCATTTTTAATAACGTCCATGAATTCGCTATTACTTTTAACATCCTGGTTAAATTGAACAAGTTCTTGAACCCAATCGATATCTTTGGCATTGATAACACCAGAGCCGACTTCTTTATACTTCCAATGGGCCGCGATCCCTTTCTCTGCAATCTCATGCATTTCATGAGTTCTAATTTGAATTTCAATTCTCTCAGCCTGAGGACCAATCACTGTGGTATGAAGACTTTGATAATTATTAATCTTAGGAATCGCGACATAATCCTTGAAGCGTCCTGGAACTGGTTTAAAGGCTGAGTGAATAACTCCAAGCGCTTTATAACATTCAGTAATATTATTTGTAAGAATCCGGAAGGCCAGCATGTCTTGGATTTGTTCAAAATCCACTCCCCGTTGCTGCATCTTTTTATAAACCGAATAAAATGTCTTAGGTCGACCTGTAACATCGGCATGAACATCGTATTCTTCTAACTGATCCTTGATTACGCGAATCGTAGTTCGAATATAATCCTCTCGTTCAGATTTTTTCATATCGACTTTCTCAGCAAGTCGGTAATAAATCTCTGAATGAAGGTAACGAAGACAAAGGTCCTCTAACTCTGCCTTAACTGAGTTGATCCCCAGTCGGCTGGCAAGAGGAACATAGATATCTAAAGTTTCTTGAGCAATCTTTTGTTGTTTTTCTTTTGAGACGTATTGAAGCGTTCTCATATTATGCATTCGATCTGCGAGCTTAACGATAATAACTCGAAGATCCTTGGCCATCGCCACGACCATCTTTCTGAAGTTCTCTGCTTGAGATTCTTGGCGTGTTTTAAACTTTATCTTTGAAATTTTTGTAAGACCGACAACGATCTGAGCGATATTAGAAGAGAACTCTTTTTCGATTTCTTCAGGGGTAACATTACAGTCTTCAATTGTGTCGTGAAGAAATCCAGCAACGATGGTTTCAATATCCATCTTAAGCTTGATAAGAGTTCCAACCACGTTAGCAGGATGGATGATATAAGGTTCACCCGATGAACGCTTTTGTGATCTGTGAGCATGAGCTGCAAACTCATAACCTTTTCTAATCAGTTGCTCATCAACATCACTATAATAGGCCTTAACCCGACGAATGAGTTCGTCGATTGTTAATTCTGGTTCATGGCTAAAGTCGAGACTTTCTCTAATCAACCTTTACTCCATGCCTTTTCATGATTCCTACGAATACGTTTTTCAAATCACGATAGGCTTGTTCGAGTTCCTCGTTTTTCACAAGGTGGTCATAATCATCTTTTCTTTTGAGTTCCTGCTCGGCATTATTGAGCCTCAACTCGATGATATTAGTATCATCAGTTGCTCTTCCTCTCAATCTTTTACGTAAAATTTCTAGACTTGGAGGCTCAATAAAAATCGCTTCAGCGTCTTCTGGATAGGTTTTCAGCATATTATCTGTTCCTTTCACATCAAGATCACAGACAACCAGCTTTCCGGCTTCTAGCATTTGAGAAATAAAGGTCTTCGAGGTTCCGTAATAATTTGAATGAACTTCGGCCCATTCAACAAAATCATCACTTTCTATTCCCTTTTTGAACTCTTCGACACTGATGAAGTTATAGTCTTTCCCATCAACTTCCCCTTCACGCATGGGTCGAGTTGTTGTGGAAACTGACCAATTCAGAATAGGAAATTCCTCAAACAACATCTTTAGAAGAGTTGATTTCCCTGTGCCCGAGGGGGCGACAATAATGATGATTTTCCCTTTCGCCATAGTTATTCGATATTTAGTGCTTGTTCTCTCATTTTCTCTAAGTAAACCTTCATTTGCACAACACGGTCAGTGATTTTTTCATGACCAGACTTAGAACCCATTGTATTTGTCTCACGATGAAGCTCTTGAAGAAGGAATTCAAATTGTCTTCCTTGTTCTGCATTTGGATCCTGGAAAAGATTTTCTAATTTACTTAAATGAATATTGGCCCGATCCATTTCTTCATCAATATCGAGTTTTTCAAGATAATAGATAATTTCTTTTTGAAATCGCTCATCATCTTTATCTGCGTTTAATTTATGTTCTTCGAAACGTTTTAAGAACTTCTCTTTAAGCTTCTCTTGGTAATCTTTAGAATGCTCCTTAATACCATCAAGAGCTTTCTTATAACTTGCAATTTGAGTTTCAAAGACTTTTAAAAGCTTCGCACCTTCTCTTTCTCGAAACTTAATATTTTTCTCAATAGCCTCAATTAAAACGGCCTTAACAAGGTCTCCTAATTTCTCTCTCTCTGACTCTGATTGATCTGGATAAAACTCTGAGCGAAGAAAATCTGTGACTCTATAAGTCCCGTCATTTCCTACTTCTTGAGTAAATTCTTTAATAAACCCCGTCACCTTGTGATAATCAATATTGATAAAATTATCGGCTTTGGGATTTCGCTTAATCTGAATAGCAATATCAAAGCTACCTCGTTTGAAATGATTGTTCAGAACTTCACGAAACTCCATTTCAAAACTATTGAGGTAACCAGGCATTCTAAAACGATAATCTTTGTAACGATTGTTAACGGATTTAACTTCAACTGTAATAAGTGTTTCATCTGACTCGGATTCGGCCCGACCAAACCCTGTCATTGACTTAATGCCCATGATTCTTCCTCGGATTATTTGATGAACTGATTTCCCATTTTTCTAAATCGGTTCAGTCTTTTTTCTATTAACTTGGTCACATCTAAATTTTTTGAAAGTGAATCAATTTCTTGAACGAGCTGTTTTTTTACACTTTGAATGGCCGTTAGTGGATCTCTATGCGCCCCCCCAGGAGGTTCAGAGATAATGCCATCAATAACTTTAAGCTCTAGCGCTTTATCAGGACTCAGCTGAAGTGAATTTGCAGCTCTTTCTGCCATCTTTGGATCAGACCAAAGAATTGAGGCGCAAGATTCGGGTGAAATGACGGAGTAGATTGAGTACTCCTGCATAAAAACTTTATCAGCAATAGCAATTCCGAGGGCCCCACCGGATCCCC
>JAUHYH010000007.1 GCA_030426585.1 Bacteriovoracia bacterium | reverse complement strand
AGTGCTCAATTGATGTCGAAAGCGGTTCGGGTCTTTGTTAATGATAGTGCCCCCCTTCACTTGGCATCTGCTGTGAACGCTCCCAACACGGCCATCTTTTGTTCCACGATTAAAGAGTTCGGATACGGACCTTTAAGTGATGACTCTATAGTAATAGACAACGGCGAGATGGATTGTCGTCCTTGTGGTCTTCATGGAAAGAAAGAATGCCCGCTGGGTCACTTCAATTGTGGTGAACAGATAACTGTTCAAAAAGTCTTCAGCACATTAAAAACCGTCTAATCTTTTTACACCTGTAATTTCATTGGCAGCATAGTGTCTCTTTTCACCTGATAACTTCCTGATATCACGAAGCTATTTTTGGCATCGATCTTGTATATATAGTATACGAACCAATAATCGGGAGTGTTTATGAAAACAACAGCGAGAGGACTACGTCCTAATTTATTTGTCACTTTACACAGCAGCTTATTATTAGTTGCGATGTTGTTCATGTTTGTTTCATGTGGAAGCGATGATGACAACAATCCAGTAAACCCATGGGGGATGACAGGTCCACAAACTTGTTTCAACCCACAAACAAACGCTCAGTATACGTGTTACCCAGGTGACCCGTACTACCCAGGCGGATTCCAAAATCCAGGTCAATACCCAGGATTTCCTAATGGTCAGACTATGACGTTTGAACAATTGAAAGCAACTTTCGTGAACATGGCGATGAATACGAACACGCCAATTGAAAGTTCAATTCTTCTTAATACTTCTTTCTTCGGATCTGAAGTACAAGTTGTAAAATCAGTTGATGCAAACCAAGCGAGTATCGAAGTTGTTGATGGAAACGGATATGACATCATCGATTCTTTTACTCTTACAAAGCAAGAAGTACTTGAGAACATCTTTGGTGAGCAGCAGTCTTACACTTCTAATTACCAAGTGTTCCCAATTCAAATTTGTACTCAATCAAGAATCATCAATGGATTTGAAATTATTGAGTACTACACGAACTATAGTGGATTCTTTCAAGCTTCTTCGATCAAGAGTCGAGTGGTTGTAAGTACAGAAGTTCCGCTTTTCGCTAACCCACTTGAGTCTCAAGGTGTTAACGAAAACAGAACAGTTCTAAGCTTGAACAGAGAAACAATTAGCTTGAACTGCGGTTTCCAAGGCGGTTTCCAACCTTATTACGGTTTCTAAGAACTAGATAACCTTTGAACATACCCGATTAAAAGAGTAGGCCAGGCGGTCTACTCTTTTTTTTTATGTCCTTATAATATATCATTCTATTGGGGTTTCTTCCCATTCGGAGGGTATATTAAATGGCTAAGTACTTTGCAGATCTTGAAGACGTAGAATTCAACCTTTTTCATTTTTTACAAGTTCAAAACTTTGAAAAATATGGGCTCGATGCCAATGATATGAAAGGTATCTTAATCGAGTATAACAAGTTTGTTGAAAACGAAATTTTTCCTTCAAGAGAACCTTCAGATATGGAAGGGGTTAAGCACGAGAATAATCAAGTTATTGCACCTGAATCATTAAAAAAGTTTCATATGGCCTATCATGAGAATGGTTGGTTCGGTCTTGGACTTCCCGAAGAGATTGGGGGAACGCCAGTTCCTGAAGCTCTTGCAATGGGCTCTGTTTCTCTTGCGACTGCCGCGAACTCGGCTTATGTCATGTACCCAGGACTTACAAAGGCAGCTCTTAACGTTATTAACCTAAAAGGTTCAGACGTTATGAAAAATAAATACATCCCTAAAATGGTAGAGGGAGTATGGAGTGGGACGATGTGCCTCACTGAAGCAGGGGCTGGTTCAGATGTTGGTGCTCTCAGAACGACGGCCACTCCCAATGATGATGGGTCTTATAATATTAAAGGGGTAAAGATCTTTATCTCTGGTGGGGACTCTGACCTCTATGAAAATACGATTCACCTGGTTCTTGCAAAAACTCCTGGAGCAGAAGAAGGGACAAAAGGAATTTCACTTTTTGTTGTTCCTAAGCACAGAGTTAATGAAGACGGAACACTGGGAGATTTCAATAATGTGGTTTGTACGAAGATTGAACACAAAATGGGAATCCATGCTTCGGCAACCTGTGAATTAACTTTCGGTGGAGATGGTGAGTGTCGGGGATGGATGATCGGTGAAGAGTTTGATGGGATGGCGACCATGTTCATTATGATGAATGAAGCGCGTATCCTTTGTGGGATTCAAGGAGAGTCTCAAGCAAACCTTGCTTACCTGATGGCCGAAAATTATGCCAAAGAAAGAGTTCAGTTTGGAACAGAGATTTCAAATCACCCTGATGTAAAAAGAATGCTTTTTAGAATGAGAGCTGCATCGAGAGCGCTTAGGGCGCTTATCCTTTATACAGCGAATCTCTTTGATGAAGTAAAAGAGAAGCCTGAAATTCAAGGGCGAATTGAACTTCTCACTCCTATTTGTAAGGCCTACTCAACTGAGGAAGGATTATTTGTAAGTGTAGAAGCGGTTCAAGTTCATGGGGGTTATGGTTACTGCCAAGAGTATGGGGTTGAACAATTTGTTCGAGATACCGTCATTGCTAAAATCTATGAAGGAACTAACGGAATTCAGGCGATGGATTTTGTTATGAGAAAGATCCTTAAGGATCAAGGCAAGAGTATCACGGCACTTCTTCAAGATATTGGAACTTTTGTTGAAGGTCTTAGTGGTGATTACCAATATGAAAAGCAAGTATTTGCTCAGGCCTTTAAAGACTTTCAATCAGTGCTTGGTCTGATTCAAAAGCAAGCAGGTGAGAAGAATTTTAATCCTATTTTAGAAAACTGTTTTGATACGATGATGATGGCCTCGCACTTAACCTGTGCTTGGTTATTAGGAAGGCATGCCGTTACGGCCCAGACTTCTGATGTCTCAGATAAATTAAAACAAACCAAAAAAGAAGACTTTAGTATCTATTGCCGTTACTTCCTCACTAAAAACATAGGCTTAGCTCAGTCTATGTTGGGTGGTGGACCTAATGTGTCGAGCCTAGAGCTTTAAGGTCAAATGTGATACCCTAATGCGGTATACAACTTAAAACTTAAAGGTTACTTGTGAAAAATGAAATCTACGAGCTTGCTCGTGAGTTCTCTGCAGAGACTCATGGAAGCTCGACCTATGGCGAAGATGAGATCTTCGTGATGGGGGAAAAGAGAGCGGAATATGTTCCCCTGTCTTTTGTCTCCAAGAAATTTACTAAAATTAAGAATTCCTCAGACCTGAAAGAAGTAGGCTTCGTTTATAGCTCGGCTGACTTTCTGGACGATGATGAGTTTTCGGATTGGTATAAAGAACAATTCAATAAGAAGCTCACTCTCAAGGCCAAGAAGAATATCGGGATTCTTCATTATCCGGATGAGCTCGCTATTTATGCGGCCATTGAAAATATCGTTGCGACCTATAAGGTTCTTAGAACTCGTAACGTTATTAATAATGGTAAGAACCTTCCGGTTCAATTGGGTGAGTGGTACGCCAAGTGTGCTTTTGGTCTCAGGCAAATTAAATCAAGTTCTCAAAGAGGTTTTGATTTTTACACGGAAGACAACAAGCGTGTTGAAGTGATTGTGAATTGGTCTGACCGTTCTTCACCTAAAGGTGTGAAGCTTAAGAAGTCATTAGTCGATCTCAGTGATATCTGTATCATCCTTTATATGTCTTCTGAATTTATGATTAAGGATGTTCTACTGCTTGATTCAGACTTTATTAAAAGAAAGTTTGGAGGGAAGGGGCATACGATCTTTTTAAAAGATAATATGGTTTCGTCTTATTTCTTTAGTGTTTCGAGTAAGCATTTTGATAAGGTCGTAAATAAAAACTTCCTCATGAAATTCGCCAGTCAGAGCTTTGTCATGAAACTAGACGGCAGGCTCTAAGTATCGACATTCTGTTAGATGGTTTAGCTTCGCTAAACTGCACCTCATGCGAGGTGTCCTTGAATCTAAAGCTTTTTTGAACGCTTATTAAATCAATTTTACAGCTTAAAAATTCCTATCATGGAGGTTCTTAGGGGGATGTCTCCGTTCAATAGAGCCGCTTTAAGATCTTCTATTTTATAAGGAATTACTTCTTGAATGGTATGTTCGCCATCAGGGTTAGGGATCTTTGACGGCGTGAGGTTCCGAGCGACAACGATCTTTTGAAAGTTATTAATCGTTCCCGTGTTATTAATTTCCCAAATCAATTCAATATCATCACACTTAAAACCGATCTCTTCTTGCATCTCACGGTTCACATTTTCAAACAGGTCATATTCTTCTTCATAAATTCCCGTAACGGGTTTGATTCGTGTGTTTGGCGTTTCATGAGGGCGGTATTCCCGAACCATCAAAACCTCA
Source organism: Bacteriovoracia bacterium (assembly GCA_030426585.1). Taxonomy (GTDB): domain Bacteria; phylum Bdellovibrionota; class Bacteriovoracia; order Bacteriovoracales; family Bacteriovoracaceae; genus JAUHYH01. The sequence continues at coordinate 27,011 of JAUHYH010000007.1, read as the reverse complement.
CCTTTATCATTGATAGGGAAGACCACCAGTCCGCCTCTTAGGAAGACTCGTTCCCAGACGAGGCCATCAATGGTGTGTTCTTTTACTTGAACGTACTTACCGCTGTATTTTTCGACTATCATCTAGTTACCCTCTTTTGCTCCACAGGTTCGTCAAGCCAAAATACTCTTCAAATCGTTTAGCTTTGCTAAACTACACCTCCTTCGAGGTGCGTACCAAAGCGTACGCCTCGGTGATTCGATTTTGCTTTCCTGCCTGTGAAACAAAACCGAACAACTAGAAATTAGTGTAGTTCATTTTTCAAAAATGAAAAACAGATAAGCTCTTATGTCATACTGAATATAAGGGAGGTATAACTCTTGAAAAACTTTGGCCATGGATGTGGCCGGGGTTTCAGAGTTGAAAATGCCTCCCTGAAAGACTCTTTTTGGAGTTTTTCCTGCAAAGAGAGGCTTCCCCCTTAGGGGATCAACTCTGTTTTTATATTATCAAAACCAGTAGGAAATTCAATAGAGAGGAAAAATCAGGTAAAAAGCGGGCTTTACGCCCGCTCGTTTTTAGTTAGAGAAAGAGCTGACTCATAATCTTTTGAGTATGGTCAGGTGTGATTTCGTTAATTTCAGAAGCTTTTTCAACAATCGCATCAAGGTCTTTTGAATCTCCTGTAAGAGAAGATTTAAAAGCATTTTGCATTTGCTGGAAATCAGCTCCAAGTACACGTTTTGAAAATGTGTTAACAGTACCCATATTCATTTCACCCGAGTTGCTCACTTTAATCATATGATTGGCAAGTTTCGCAATTTGATGAGATCGTTTCTCAGAAAGACCGAACTTAGCGACAAGCTGGTTTTTCATCGCCCCAACAATATACTTGTTAAGGATTGCTTTTTTCTTTTTGGTATCAACCGTCATTCCGGCCGTTGAAGAAAGAAGAAGTTTCTGATTAGCAGGATCACTAAGAACTTGCTTCGGGCTTTTCATTTTATTGAAGTCGATAAGATCAGTGAGGAAAGTACTTACAAGTTTTTGAGCTGCCGCTTTCTTTCCTTGGGAAGAACCACCGGCTGCGTACCAACCATCATCATAACCATCATTATACCCGTTATCGAATCCAGAGTCGTAACCATCGTTAATACCGATGTCATACCCGTCTTCAATTCCAAAGTCATAACCATCACTATAACCTATAGAATCACCGTCATTGAATCCAGCATTGTAACCATCATCAATACCGTCATCATAACCGATATCATAACCAGCGATTTCTCCATCTATAATTCCATCGAGGTATCCGATATCATAAGTGTCATCAAACCCGTGGGCGTGACCTTCGTTATAAGCTGAGTTGTAACCATTGTTATAACCAGTGTTGTAGCCATTGTTATACCCATCCTGAAGACCGTTCCCATAACCTCTGTCATAGGCTTGTTGGTTGTCTCCAGCAACGTGTCCATCATCATACCCTTGCCAGTATTCTGGGCTCGCCGTATCTTCAAGCGCCTGCCAATAACCGGCTTGATAACCTTTGACTTCCCCTTGTGAGTAACCGCTGTTGTAACCTTTAACTTCTCCATCATCAAAACCATCGCCATAACCATTGGCATGAGCTTGGTCATAGGCTTGGTCAACAGCTGCTCGGTATTCATCTTCTTTGTATTTACAACTAAAAAGACCCAGGGAAAGGGCAAGAAGGATAGATTTTGTTGTGAAATTTTTAACGTACATTTCTTTATCCTTTTAAGAAGGGCAGCTTTCGCTGCCCTTCTTTGTTCTTATAGGAACAATTGCCCCATGATTTTTTGTGTATGTTCTGGTGTGATTTCATTTAACTCTGCCGCTTTATCAACGATTGAGTTAAGTTTTTTAGAGTCACCCTTAAGAGAACTTTTGTAAGCGTTTTGCATATCAGAGAAGTTTGACCCGAGAACTTTTTCAGAGAAGCTGTTCACAGTTGTCATGTTGATCTCTCCATTGTTACTTGCTTTGATCATGTGATTGGCAAGTTTCGCAATTTGGTGAGATCTTTTCTCAGGAAGTCCAAACTTAGAGATAAGTTGGTTCTTCATAGCACCTACGATGTACTTATTAAGGATCGCTTTTTTCTTCTTCGTGTCTACAGTCATACCTGCAGTTGAAGAAAGAAGAAGTCTTTTGTTGGCTGGGTCAGTTAAGACGGCCTTTGGAGACTTAACTTTATCAAAGTCGATAAGGTCTTGAAGAAAAGTTGCTGTGAGCGCCTGAGCAGCTGATCTCTTATCAGAGCTTGAACCACCGGCTGCGAACCAACCATCATCAAATCCAAAATCGTAACCATCGTTATAACCACCGTCATAACCATCATCGAATCCGATATCATAACCGTCATCGATTCCAGCATCGTAACCATCACCGAGACCATTGTCATAACCGTCATCGGCACCAACGTCGTACCCGTCGTCGAAACCATCGTCGTAACCAGTATCATAAGAGATAACAACACCATCATCGAACCCATCGTCGTATCCAGCATTGTATCCGTCGGCTACCCCAGCGTTGTAACCATCTGCATACCCATCAGTATCCCCATCAGAGTATCCATCAGAGTAACCACTTGTGTATCCAGTTGCAGATCCATCATTATAACCACGGTTATAACCGGCATTATCACCAGCTGCGTACCCATCATTATAACCATCGTTGTAATCTAGGTTTCCTGCATCGAGGACACCTTGTGCATACCCTTGAGCATAACCATCTGTTTGACCTTGGGCATAGCCCGAGTTGAAACCTTTATCCTCTCCATCGTTAAAACCACTGTTATAACCGTTGTTATAACCTTTGGTCTCAGCGTTCGCTACGCCGCTGTCATAATCACTCTGTGAATATTTGCAGGACGTTAGGCCGAAGCCGAAAGAAAGAACAAGGGCCGAAGTTAATAATTTGTTCATCACACCTTTCTCCTTGTTTTTTATGAAACTCACGTGAGCTCCTCCATTGATATTAAAAAATGTTATCCAAGCTTGTGGCCTGGCCAACAATTATTTATTTGTTCACATCATCCATGAAACTTTGCTTATTAACTTTAATTACAAGATTCGTGCCAAGAATTTAGGCGATGTCACGGGACGCAATGGCCCTGAAAAAGATACTTAGTGATAAGTTCACAGGTGGAAAATTGGTCAATGGTGTCGTAATGCCGATTTACTGACTGATAGGGAGGGTGAAAAAGTTGAGTTTTTTAGTTCCTGATTGCCCGCAGACTAAAGGAATTTCAAAAACATTACTCTCTGTGTCAAGGCGATTGGAAAGTCTTTGGCAGCCATTAGGGATTCTAAAAGCGTGCGAGAGTGGTCTGAAAACTTCGCCATTATCGAACACTGCCAGTCGATAGCTATCCTCTGTGAGTGCTTGAGCGTTCCAGAGAATGGCCGGTTTAAGACCTGTATTCGTTTTATAGAAAGTGGATTCATAGAGAATGGCTTGGTTACTATAGTCAAGAAAGCTATAGAGTTTCCAAGGAACAGTGGTCCATTGGTTATTGAGTTTATCAAACATACTTAATGAAAAGTTTTCAAAGTAGAGATCAAGCGCCTGATCATCACTTTCAAAGGAAGCGATAGGGTAGTAAGTCGAGTATTGATCAATATTGGTTTGAACAGAGTTCATTTTTTTGTTCGCGAAACTATATTGAGTCAGACTGTCTTGATGTGTGACTTGTACATAATCATGTCTCGAAAATGATCCTTGGTCCTTAGTTAAGATTTCTCTTTTCGAATATTTCCCAAGATCCCAAACTTCGCCTTCCACTTTTTCGATGGTCGTTTCGAAGTTATTTGAAACTGTGACAAGATTTACATTCTTATAATAAGAGTCACCTGAAAGAACGAGGAATCGGGTACAAGTCCCTCTCTTGCAATCAGAGCTATCCTTAAGCGGACCGATAACTTTCATCCCTGTGAGTTTATAATTTCTCCCTGTAAGCTCTTTAGTAAAATCTTTATCAAGCAATGAGTAGGTAATGAGATAATCTTTCCCATCTTTTTGTTCGATCTTGAGATAGAACATTTGATCTTCTGGTTCTGTCGTTAATCTCGCAAAAGCACTGTTTTGTTGCTGGTGAACAGGAACAAAGCTGAAAGCAGAATAGAAAACCGGAAGAGCAATTTTACCTAGTCCTTCGACTTCTTGAGTGACAAAACTAATATCTTTAGGGTTTCTCGGAAGAGTGAAGAGCAGGTCTTCAAAACTCTTTTGGTATTCATTTGGAAAAGTTGCACGAGTCGGAACAAACCGAAACTGACTACGCTTTCCAAAGAGTGGTTTGAAGTTTTTATCATAGTAAGAATATTGCCAATAAGTTTCTGACTGCTCTGGGTTTTGAGTGTTTACAATTCGGTGAATTGAAAAAATAAGATAATCTTTTACCCCATCAGCGTTGAGGTCAAGCTTCATCACACTGGAGATCTTATTTGATTTCTCTAAAAGAAGAGAATGACTTGATTTAAGTGAGTCCTTTGATTCTTCAAAAAGAGTGATTCCTAAACCGACTTCAGGTTCAATCGTAACAACGTAATATTCTTCATTCCCTTCTCCGAAATTGAGAATAGGTCTGAGCTTAGACTCTGCTGATTCTCTAATAAGAAGAGAGTCAGCTTCAGTGATCGACTTTTTTGAGACTTTATTGAGATCAAGCTCGTAAAGAAGCGGGTATTCAACGATATAATTTTTATCATCAAAGCTAAGTTCTAACTTTATAGTATCAGGTGCTTCAGAGAAGTTGATATCTTTAACTTCAAAGGGAAGATCAATAATCCCGAGGGCCCGTAAGCTCATGGATTTTTCAATATTTAATTTATACTCAGGCGTAAGTGACTTAAGCTTCACTTTCTTTTTAACATCAGTTCGCGAAAGGTTTTCTAGAGCAATAACACCTTGGATTGAGTTGGAATTCGTATCATATCTGAAGTTTTGAACCCTTTTAAAATTAGGGAAAACCACTTGTAGGTCTTTTTGGGCCACAAGTTTTGAGTAATCAATCATTCCTGAAAGACTTGGCGTAACCTCTTTATTGTGAGGAACCGGAGTCGTTGCATTAAAAAGAGTTCTCTTTATATCCGCGAGGTTCATTGATGAATCAATTGACTTCATCAAAGCAATGGCCCCACTGATAAACGCTGTCGCCTGACTGGTTCCTGAGAGGTATTCATAACCTTTAACAGAAAAATCTAAAGGATCTAAACTCATTGGGTAAAGACTTAATATCTTGTCCCCTGGGGCCAAGATATCAACATTATGCCCATAGTTACTCATTGAGCTGATTTCACCATAAGGAGTCGTACTTCCAACGCAGATAACATTCATTAAACGGCATGGAAAAGTACTATCATTACTTCCTCCATTATCTGAAGAAGTTACAATCGCAATATTTCTTCTGAGGGCATCATTAATCGCCCTTTCTAATTGCGCAGACATTGTAATTTTATTCCAGCCAATCGACATATTAATAACATCAACATTCATTCGAATCGCATACTCAATTCCTTGAGTGATAACCGTCGCTAGAGGTTTTTGCTGAGTAATAGGTCCAGAAACAATATTAATAAATCTTCCTGATAATACATTGGGATTGTCATAAACTTTAATCGGAAGGATTTTGATATTATCCGAAATCCCTCTAAGTCCTGTATCATTATTTCTTTCAGCAGCAAGGATCCCCGAAATATGAGTTCCGTGTCCATCGATATCGTAAGGGAGTCTTCGAGCTTGCATCAATTCATCACGAAGAGAGTCCTTTTGAGCATCAGAGAAATTTTGAAACCTTGGAGAGTCGAGGAGTTCTCGGATTTCACGATCATTTAAAGAAGCAAAGTTCCATCCAACGCAATCCCCTGGATAACCATTACGATCTTTGTCTTCGTTTACTAGAAAAAGTGGATTTCCGTCTTTGTCACACTCTTTCATATTCCGATAAATATTTTTTTGGATATCGGGGTGTTGAAAACTAACCCCAGAGTCAATTACGGCAACAACGACGTCTTTCTTATTACGGTATTGAGCATTGGCAAATTCATTAAGTTTAGTATCAAACCCTGCTTTAGACTTTTTGTTATCGATCTGGTGGAAGTTTCGTCTTAAGCGAATGATTTCACCTCTATTCTCATGCGCCCACTGAAGACCGGAGTAGTCAACTTGAGCGAAGCTTGATGAAATTAAAAGTGTTAAAGCTAACCACTTCATTAATAAATCCTTCCTAAGATCCAGTTCAGATAAAGCTCTCCTCGAGTCATACCCCATTTCGAGAGATAAAGACTTTGCTCAAGCATTGAGAGTGGGGCTGAGCGCTCATCATTAAAGCTTCTCGGTGCTACTTCAAAGAATTCCCCAAGCGTTCCAAAGGAGTTGGATTTCACTTGAGACTCGTAGTTCATCCCTTTTTGTTCAACGCCATCTCTGAAACCATTAAGAGTGGCATAAGTATAGAAGTTTTCAGTTCCTCCCCATACTTTAGCAAGACCATCAAGAGTGAGGTGTCCTGTTAACAATTGGATTGTTTTGGAAACATTAATTCCCGCTTTTTTCCAATCTTTATTTTTAACAGCTTTTAGATAACGCTTCTTATACTTTTTATAAGCAGAGACCGCCTTAGAAACAGTATCTTCTTCAATTTCATCCCTTAAAGCAAGATCCTGAGAGTAAGCGATAAAGATATTTTTAAGACTTTTTACTGGAATATTAAACATATTCTCAATACCTTGATTATAAACATAGAAGTTCGCAGCCAGATGATAGACAAGAATTTTCTTCGTGTCGTGCCCTGGATTCTCAAGGAAGTAATCGTACTTATACTTCATCTCGAGTTCTTTGATTTTTTGATCAATCGTTTCTCTATCAGCTTCCCAACCGTTGGAGCTATCAGCAAAGTAGGCAAATTCCCCAAGAACATTTTCATCTTCATCGAATTCAAGTTCGTAAGTCACTTCTTTGTTTTTCGCTTTACCCGTAATCGATAGTCCTGGATTTAATGGAGTATCAAGAATCTGAATATCAAACTTCGCATTTTTCTTAATGAGGTATTGAAGGACTTCAGAACCATAGTTCGCAATATTTTTACCGTTCGACTTACCATCATAATAACGAGCAAACCGCTTACTCTCATTTTCAGGAGTAATGACTTCGATGTTATTACTCGACTTAATTCGATTGAAGTTAAACCAGAAGACACCAACTTTTCTCAAAGTCTGATTGTATTTAAACTTAAGCGTAACAGGTCTCATGACTTTTTTAAGCGGTCGCAATGTTCCTGCAACAAAAAGCGAACGAATAGCAAGGAGGTTACTTACAAGTTCTGGATTATCTTCCGAAAGATCGATATTAAAAAATTGAGTCTTAGCCTTTCCACCAGGGATCTTCTCAAGCGACCATCGAGCAACAGGAACTCCTACTAAGGCTAGTTGGCTGGCGACTCTAAGACGAGCAAGGTTACCAAAGTTTTTATAAACGTGAAGGTTATTGGGGCCTGCTCTTAAAATATGGATTCGGTTAAGAACGGTATAATCAGCTCCACCCCCGAGACTCAGTTCAGCAAGCTTTTTATAACTAGCAGTACCCCCAACAGAACTTGTAGCACCGATGGTATCGGTAATTAAGAAAGATTCTCCGAGCTTAAGCTTCTCTTTGAATTTTTTAAGATCTTCACGAGCACTTGCAAGAAGTTCCTCGCGAGAGATATCACCTTTTTGACTATCGTGAAGCTTGTTGAAGATTCTTCCGAGTTTTCCTTTTACTAAAGGAACAATCGATTCTTTAAAAGGAAGTTTCTGGTTGGCATCCTTAATACTGGTAACTGGTGTGATGTGAGAGTAAACTCTTGAAACTTGACCACCAAGTCTGGCTGAAACAGGAGAAACATTATACCCGGGTGTTTTCCCTGCACCTTGGTAAAGGTTTTCACTGGTAAGGAACTCGTTATAACCCATTTGGGCAAAATACTTACCGATTCCAAGGCTAACACCGACGGAATCCACAAGGCTTACGAGTTGGTCACTTCCTTGGAAACGCCCAGTAACAAGGTTTCTTGAAAAGATAATATTGTAGTTATGGTAGTTGAAGTTCCACTTTTTCATCAGAACGTTTTCTTCAGTACCACTCGTTTCAAAATTGTTCAGCGCCGTGTTTACGGCCTTCTCAATAATAGAACTGTTTTCTTTAGAGATATCTGTGCTTAAGGCCGGTGTTGAGTTGATAAAACTCATCACTCCATTAAGGGCGGTAGAAAAAGCTTTAGATTTAATGAATTCCCAAAGGTCTGTCCGACCAATTGGATTTTCTTTATCACTATCACAAAAAGGAACAGCATAGTTTTCCCAAGCGCAAGTAAGAAGTTTTCCCTCATCGAGGTCAACACCTTGACTGAGTTTATAGTTAACTTGAGCTTGGCCAAGATCCATCTGAAAAAGAGTAATCAAAGAGTTATAACGTGCGATCACTTTTTCAAGAACAACTTTTTGAACAGCACCAGGAAGGGCTGATCCTTTTACGATTTCTTCCCAATCAGCTCTTGTGAGTTTACTAAGCCTTCTCAGCATCCACTGACCATCTTTGTAGTCCATTTCAAACTGAGGAGCACTTGGATAGTCGAGGTAAATATTTTGAGAAGCGAGTTTTCCGGCCCACCATTCAAAAGCGTTTGTTGAACCTGAATAATTGAGGATCGTATAAGGAACGAGAAGTGAATTTAAGCTTCTTTTGTTTTGGATCTCAGGCTCTTCAAATGGCTCTAGAGCGAGGTTTGTGAGGTCTCCCTCGGTAATATCTCTTACGATAACGTCTTGAAGGATGATCCAGTTTTTGTTTTCAGGATTATGGTAAATCCACTTATCTTTCTTTTTCCATTTTTCATCGTCTTCATCATCGTCGATATCGATTTCTAAGTTATGAATCCAATTATAATGCTCTAAAAAAGAAAGTTTCTGTTCATAGCTTTCAAACTCAACTTTAACTCGATCAATTCTTTTAAGTTTTGGAATGAAATACCCAATCTTACGAAGCAACGTTTTCATCATCATCGAACGGTAGTTCGTATTACTCATGATGATTTCGTAGGTTTTTTCATTCTTTAAAACATGAATTGAAGATTCTTCGTCAGCGAGGGATCCGGGACGAATATAACTAACAGTACTATTGCTGTTGATTTCAATTTTTTCATCTTCAGCATTGAGATTTTCATTGAGCCGGTACTTGTTTAACCAATAAGTATTGGTTTCAGGATCGAGAGTTGAGAGATCGAATTTCCCGTCCCAGCCCTGTTCACGGAGCTTTAAAATCTCAAAAGGGCTTAGTTTTTTACCGTCATATATAAGATCGGAAGCGACTTTTCCTTTCTCGCCGATAGTGATTCCATTATCGAGAGGAAAGAAAAGTTCTTGATTAGCTTCCTGAGCTTGGGCAGAGAACCCAAGAAAGGCTAGTAAAATCAATAACTTAAATCTGTGGCGCAAAAAAGACCTCCGGATCCTAGAGCTCTTTTACCGCATTTAGCTAAATTAGGATAGGGTCATGAAAGAATTAGCCACTTAGGGCGTTATTGGCGCCAGGATTTGAGCACACCGAGGCCAAAGATCAGTAGTGAGCCCATGCAGACCCCAGGGTGAGAGGTGAACTTGAAAACCAAAAAGAGAAAACCTGCTGAAATTAGGATCACAAAGCCTTGAAGAATATTCATGGCCGAAATGAGCTGAGAACATCCTCCTTCAGGAGCAAATTCTTGGATATAGGTTTGGAGGGGAACAATATAAATTCCTCCAAAAATCGCTAGGCATAAATAAAAGAATAAAAGAACAATCATGAGTGGTGACTGGATAAAACTAGTGAAAGATAAAAGTGATTCAGAGTTTGAGCTCCAAAAACTAAATGCAAGAAGAATGAAGTTACATGTCAGCATTCCCTTTAAGCCAAATCGCGAGACAGCTAAAGAATCTTTGAAGCGTTTTTTTAAGTGAGGGCAAATAACGGAGCCAATCGCGATTCCAATTGAGAAACTTGCCATAAAGGCAGTGGCGACGCTTTCATCACCCTTTAAATAGTCCTTGATATAACCTGGAATAAAAACAATAAGAAAGTTTCCCGCAAACCATAACCAAGTTGAAAGAATTATAATTTTTCCCATTTTTTTATCTTTCAAAGCAAACTGAATGTTTTTAACAATCTCTGAAAAAATATTGGGGCTGAGTTTTTGTTTTTTAGCGGGTGACGGGCTTTTAGGAATAAAACTAGCCGTCGCAAATCCGAAGAGAGCAATAGCAACAAGGATATAGCCAATCATGATGGGTTGGCTTGAATAGGTCTGAGAAATGATCCCCCCAACAGCAACTCCAAACAGAATGGCCACAAAGGTTCCCATAGCAAAGATTCCGTTAGCACTTAATAGTTCATCTTTGCTAACAACCTCAGGAAGAATTCCCAGTTTGCTGGGACCAAAAAAAGCTGACTGAGCTCCCATGAGAAAAAGGATAAATAGAAGAAAACCAAAAGCATTGGATCCAAATCCGATTAAGGCTGCAACCATTATAAAGATTTCAATGAACTTAATAATTTTAATTAAGCGACTTTTTGAATAAGAGTCAGCAATAAGTCCTGCTTGGGGTGAAAAGAGAAAATAGGGTAAGGTAAAAAGAAAACTCGCTAACGAGACAACTTGTTTGCTGTTATATCCAAAGAGTGAGTAGCTTTGATAAGTGATAAGAATAATAAGAGCTTGTTTAAAAACATTATCATTAAAAGCATTAAGAAATTGGGTTTGAAAGAGAGGGTAGTATCGGCGTTGAAAGAAAAATTTATTCATTCTAATTTGTTAATCTGTAAGCATCTTGTTGATGAGCTTCTTCAAGTTTTTTGGAGATGTCGTCGGCTCCAAAAACAGCACTTTTTACAGGTGTCTTAGCTAGGTTAACAGCTTCAATAATTTCCTCCAAGGGTTTTTTGACTCTTTGGCCGATAGTTCCTTTGAAGTTAAAATAATCTTTGATTGAAACAACAATATCACCAACGCCTTGGGTTTCGGCTTTGACAACAGGTGTTCCGAGACGACTTCCTTCAATTGTTACTTTTACCCCTTTGAGGCCACGGTTACTCATAATTTGAGTGAAGAAACCTGAAGAAGTTGTGACATCATAGAAGTGTTCATGTAGCTTTGCAGACTCTAGGCTTTCATCCCAAAGCTGGAAAACCATATCAAAAACTTCTTTATTTGAGCCTTTGCCTTCAAGCAGAAGTTTGATCGCGTCATTATTTAATTCTTGGAGTTTGTGAGTTTTATAAATAGATTCAAGGTGTTGGTTCACACCGGCATCGACGGCCCCACTAAATTGTTTTCTGTTCTTATTAAAGATGTCATCAACGTTTAGGATCCACTTATTATTAGGTTTCAAATCTTCAAGGTTTAAGAGAAAGTCCTCTAAGTCTTTTTGAAGGTGTTTGTGTTCACTGGCATTGTTCACGATCTCGTCATAAAGACTTTTTGAGTCTTTCACCCCATCAAGAATACTCGTATAGTATTTTCTAATTCGAGCTTGCGTTTCAAGATAGTTTTCCATTGTGAAATAGAGTGATTGCTTAGAATAACCAAGCTTAGAAGTCGCTGCACGGTCTCGGTTAAGCCATTCAACAATATCTTGCATGGCTTTGCTCTCTTTAAAGCGACCATTTTTGATTCTGTCGCCAAGCTTTGCGATAGTATTAGAAGACTTGTTCAATTGTTTAATGAGGTCCCGAATTCCAAAAGTAAAATCTTTAAGCAGTTCAGCGCTCCAGGTTGGCTTCAGCTTATTAGGTATAGAAAGAACGGACTTAAGCTTTCTTGCTTCTTTTACTGATGCTCTTCTATTGTTTTGAATGAGAAAATGAATAAATTCTTCTCGAGGATTTTTAGAGTTTTCAAGAACTTTATAGAGTTGCATTCTCGGAAGAATATCTTTGATGGGTTCAGAGAGCTTTAAACTTCTAAAGGGTTTTAAAAGACTTAAACGTTCAAGGTTCGCTTCTCCAAGAAACTTTTTACTCCAAGAGTTGAGCCAAGTGAGGCCTTGTCCTTCCGCCCTTTCTTTATAGACTTGTCGCTTAGGTATGTAATCGTCGATAATCCGTCCGGTTTTTTCAGCCCCTTCCCGAACCAGAGGTTTCGGAAGGAAGTGTTTGAGAAGTTTATAGTGGCCAACACCGTAGAACTTATAAAGTTGCTTTATCGAGACGATACTAAAAGGAATATCAAGAACGACTAGAGACCCTAAATAAAGTGCTAACTCTTGCCTGTATTCCTTCAGTTTCTCTTTGATTTGATCATAGCTGGCGATTTCGTTCATTGGTTGATTGAGGTGTCTCGGATCAATCAAGTTCATGGTTGAAATATGATTTCTTTGAAACTGAATCGCTGGGTGAACATCGACTTGGTAATGTCTAACCATAACAATTCCAAGCGGACCCCAAATAATATCCATCCAAATAAAGAGATGTAGACCAAGGACTTTAAGACCGGTACCTGTTGAGAGGAGAGCGATAATCTTTCCAACACCAAGAACGCTTGCAGCTTTTCCTCCAACCCAGCTAAGTGCTGCACCAAGTGCAGGAGCAAAAGGCAGAATGATATAAATAAGGAAAGCAGCAGCAGCGATCCCAAGAAGGATAACGAGGAACCAGCCCATGAAAGGTTCAAATTTATGCCTAATAAACCATGTTACTGGAGCGATACTTTTCATGAGATCTTTATTCATTTTTTCAAGATCCAAGTCATAACCAAGAGAAGAAGCTTTCGAAACTAACTCTGATCTAAGGTGATCAGTCCGATGGTAGATATATTCAAAATCATCATCTTTTTTCCACTTATAAGCATCGGCTTCACAAAATCGAACAAGAGAGGAGCGTTCTGCTCGTTGAGGTGAAGGGGCGAGAGTTGATCGATCGGGAACACCATAGAAAAAATCTAGGGATTGTTTTCTTAAAACGTCAAAAAGCTCGTTGACTCCATTTGCGTTAAATCGTCCCGTTTTTTTGTCGTAATATTCTTTGAAAAGAACCTGCGAGATTGCTTGTTCTTTTACTTCTGTCCGGTAAACCGTATAGCCTTCTTTTTTAGATTCGGCTGATTTCACTTTTATAACATCTCGTTTGATACTACTAAAGAAAGGTTCTGTGTTGTAAGCAACTTGCCGAACATTTTGAGCCTGGTAATACTGAACATAATCGAGCTCTTGATAAGGGATAGGGAATTTATCTGTTCCTTTTCTCTTTCCTTCAACATCTTCACCTTTAAAACCAAGCAATTGGAAGAGACGATAAAGAGCAATTCTTTTTTGGCTTTCAGACTCTTGTTCAGAAGTAATATTATAAAGATTAAGTACTGGCATTTTTCTAAAAACGCTTTCCAAGCTTGAGGCTTCAGCGGCGTCTTTACCTGATTCAAATCCGATAAGCTTTTGAAGTTTTTCTTCGAGTGCCATCTTCTCGGCTTGTTGTTCTTCTGGAGAAAGATTTGCAAGCGCAGGAGAAGTTGCAAGGTTATTTTGCATTTCTTCTTTGCTAACACTTTTTTGATTACGACCTAAAGAACCATAAAAAGGGTCAGTCTCATTATCAAAGAGTCCCTCTCTGATTTGGCTTCTAGCGCTTTGAATGTCTTTTTCTGAGTAGATAGGCCCGCTTGTTTCTTCGGTACAAACTTCTTCACAGTTTTCTGTTTGTCCATTGAGATTATTCAAGATGATTTCTGGAATAGGGGGAACATAATCGTCTTGGCACTCTGGCTCTAAGCTATCAACTTCACAATAAGTTGCATCCTTCGTTGCTTCATTGCTCGCGAGAATATCTTTTAGCTCTTTATCGCTGATTTTTACATTACCTTTCTTATTAAGTTTCTTAATCAGGTCAAGACGTGGTTTTCGAATAAAGTTATTGGGATTAAGGTTATCTGATCGTGATTGTGAAACTTCATTATAAATTTTGGCTTTAATTGAATAAGTTTGAAACTCATTTGAACTAATGGGGTATTTGGACCAGAATTCTTGAGCTGTATAATAAACAGATTTCCAAAGCAGTAGAGAAAGGTCGTTGTTTAATTTACGGCGATAAAATTCATCGAAGTTTTTAATGTCAGCACGGAATTGATCATCGTATTGAGTTTTGATATAGCTCTCATAACGCTTATTCACTGCTGTGAAAAAATCTTTGATCATTTTTGTTGTATGAGCTTTGTCGTGGAACTCATGAACAAAAGTTCCTCTATAATTGCTCGCAAGTTGTTTAATTACGATTCCCAGAAGTTCACCAGGGGTTCTTACATCAAGTTGAACTTTCTTAGGAACTGTATTCTTTTTAAGAGAAGAAATAAGTCTACTCTGACCTTTAGGTTGAACCAGCTCTTGAATATGTTCCGCTTGAAGGATTTGAGTATGTTCAACATTCTTTTTTATCCACGCAAGTTTCTTCTCTTTTTTTCTACGGGCTTGAAAACTTTTATCTTCCCAGTAGGGTCGAATTTCCTCGTAGATCAATTGACTGAGGTTTTGAACATAACTATAGCGAAACTTAATGAGGATTTGTTCGAGTTGTTTCTCGAGTGTTGACTTGTAAGCGGGATCAAAACCAGAGCTTTCATACCTTAAGATTAGTTCATCAAAGGCTCCTTGCTTTCGAAGTTTGAAAGCTTCAAGTGCAAGTTGATACGAAATGTATTCAGCCGACAAATTGTCATAAAGAAAAATAGAACCATGAAAAACGTCAGTTCTCATCCATAGTTCATTACGTTCAGCTGCAATGACTAAATCAGCTCCAAGTCCACGAGCAGACTCCTCTCTGATTTCTTTTTCCATAAATTTAAAAGCGGCCCTTCCAGGAATCGCATCGAAGTTAATTTGTTGCCATTCTTCAGACATCTTGTCGGGGTCATGAAGATCAATGAATAATTCGTGATAATTCTTCTCTGCCGATCTTAATATTCCGTCAGTGTCGTTAGAAGGCGTACTTCCATTAATGAAGTAGTTAATGGGGTACTTTATAGCTAAATTAAAAGCCTTTTCGGAAATCTCAGGATAGAGAGATTGAAGGAAATCACCCTTTTCAAGTTCTCGATAATAAGCCCCATTTAAAAGATCTTTATCATCTTGTGTTTCAAAGCTAAGAGATCCGTTACAGCAATCTTTTACAATTTGTTTTTCTTTTGTCGCATTATAGCGGAAAAGTGACCAGTGAGAGAGAAGGACTTCTCTTGTTGCTGCAAGTTGAGTCAAGACATTAAACTCATCTAAGTTATCAGAGATCATATTTGCCTGAAATTCGATGGCAAATTTTGATTCATAAGAAGGGGAAAGTAGAACGAGGTCTGGAACTTGTTTATTATTATCGAGGATTTTATAAACCTCTTTTCTTATCGATTCAATGGGGGTGTCGAATAGACTAATGAGTGCTGGAGTACTCTCAACCGCTTTCTTCATTTCTTCGTAATGAACTTGAAGTCTCTGGAAACGAGAATCTCCGTACACTCCAAGTGGGTTAACTTCATTAAGTTTGGCGTTATCAAACAGCCATCGACTAACATCTCGTGGAGGGCTAATTCTCATTCCGGCTGAAAGCGGCATTAAGGTTTTAAATTGGATAGCGAGATCACTCGGAAGAATTAATGCAAGAACATTAAGATCACTCCAACTATACTTATAAATATCAGCTGAGCTTGCAGCTAAATAATAGTAAAGTGAGTGCATGAATTGAAGAGAACCGTAATATTTTTGAGCGATAACCTTTACTTCATCACTTTCATCTAAACTCATTCCTCGATTGTAGATAGGAATCATTTGAGCTTTTGCTAAAAGCATTTCACCTTTAATTTTTTTGTAAAGATTTTGAAACTTTACAAGGCCATGATTTCTTAAAGCTTTTTTATAAGAGAAGAGATTGATTCTTTCGTTATTATCGGGAAGTAAATCTTTATAGCTTTTTACAGAATCTTCAAGTCGGTCAATTGTATTTTTTAAGGCAATCAGATCTTCATTATTATTAGCGATATGTCGGTAATAAAGATTTTTGATATCTGAAAAGAAAGAACCGCTTCTCGTTATTGAACAAGAAGCGGTTATTAAAAAAAGGAGTAATAGTAAAAAATTTTTCAAAAATTAATGGAGAGCTTTGCACGGTGCCTTGTTAAGACCTTCTTCCCTCCATCTCCATTCGTCTAAGACTTTAACTTGGTCATCAGCTGAAAGGTTATGCCAAGCGACTTCTCTTTTGTTAATGATATTTTGACCCGCAACGGCCTTAAGCTGGTTCCACTCTTCTAAAGTTTTAGGAACCCCTTGCTCTTTAAGAAGAACATCAACTCTTTGTCCTAATTGATTAAGAACAATACCTTCTTCTGTTGCTTTAAAAACACCACAGATTCCAGCTGCATCAAGAAAACCGATTGCTTTGTAATCAGTATTGCTTTCAGCAAAAGCATGTCTTGCCATCATATCTAACTCGAGGTTTTGAATATGAAGGTTTGCATCCTTGTAATTAGTTTCTTTCATTACCTTTGAAAAAGCAGCTGTGTAGTTATTAGCTTCTTTGCTCGTGATAATTCCCATTGCGAGGGCACTATCAATTCTTTTGTTATAAAGACTTGATCCCGGAACCTTTCTGTTTACAGGTGTGAAAGCAACGGTACCAGCTTTTTTGTACTGGGCAGCTCTTGCTTTAGCCGTTTGGCTATTAGGAATAATGTTTTTGTGGAAAATATTTGAAGCGTCTTCAAGTTGTTTCCAGCTATCAGCAAGTCGTACTGATTTTCCACCTATTTTAAAAATACCTTGGTTTTGCTCAAGATTATTCATAAAGGCTCTACGAGCAAACGGGTTATCTTCGATTTGTTTTAAGTTTGTAATGTCAGCAGCATTCGCATTACCAAGAATTTCTCTTTTCGCTTGCTTGCTACTGTTGATAAGCGCAAAGGCCTCATCAAGTTTTTTTGCTTCGCCACCTTTTAAGACGTTGTAACCATGCTTCAAGACTTGTGCTTGAGCAGGGACACGCGCGTAAGTGACTCCGTCGATTGTTTGAATTTGGTTACTTGCACATGATGTGAAAAGTGAAAGTACCAAAACAGGAACGAGTCCAATTAGTTTTTTCATTTGTTACTCCTCAAATAGTTAAAAATAGGGGATAAATCCTCTCCCATAGATTTTAAGCTATATAAGGATATGAAACAACGGCGGTCGTTTTTAATAGTTTGTTAAGAAAGGCTACTGTTGTCGTCAACTAAGATGGGAACAACGCTTATAATCGAATTTTTGAGATTTTCTTTAGAGTGGATTTTGTATTTGAGAAACTCAGATGTGTAACCCTGCCAGATTCCATTTTGTTGAGTTTCGAACAGAACATTTGTTGGTTGGTTAAGACTTTCTTGAGCAAAAAGATTGAGTTTTTTATCTCCCAGTTCATTCAACAGCTTAACTCGTCGTTTCTTTTCATGGTGAGTGATTTGGTCAGGTAGGCGCGAAGCGGTTGTTCCTTTCCGAGAGCTAAAAGGAAAAACATGAAAGTGTGTGGTTGGGAGTAAATTTTCAAGAGCATTATAAGTGACTTGAAACTCCTCTTCAGTTTCACCGGGGTATCCTGTGATAATATCAGCCCCAATTCCAGCTTTGGGAAAATAATCTTTCACCATCCAAAGAATATCTCGGTACTCTTCAGCGGTATATTTTCTTCGCATTGATTTTAAAATTCTTGGATGAAAACTTTGCATGGGAATATGAAAGTGGTTTTGATAAATGCCAGTTTCTTTTAATGTTTCAAGGAGTTCTTTCGTGATGGTATTGGGTTCAACTGAACTCATTCTTAAACGTTCGAGCCCTTCAATTGAAGCCACTTCTTTAATAAGGTCAGTGAGTTTCTCTCCACTTTTAGCTTCGTATTCACCAATGTTTACACCGGTGAGAACAATCTCTTTATAGCCTTGTTTGACGAGTTCGAGAGCATTGTTTTTCGCCTCTTTAACAGTGATTGTTCGAGATCGCCCTCGAGCAAAAGGGATAATACAAAAACTACAAACGTAGTTGCAGCCATCTTGAATTTTTAAAAAAGCTCGAGTGTGATGTTGGTCCGAAGGAGTACTATAGGCCCCCCAAAAATCATTTGTGAGATCGATTTTAGAATTATTCGATTCGTTTTCATCGAGGTATTCAAAAACTTTGTATTTCTCAGAATTTCCAAGAATGAGATCCACTCCCTGCATTTTTTGAATTTTCTCAGCTTCCATTTGTGCGTAGCATCCAGCCACCACAACCTTAGCTTCTGGGGAATTTTTCTGGGCCTTTCGAATCATGTTCCTACAGCTTGAATCGGCGCCATCAGTGACTGTGCAGGTGTTGAGAAAGACCACGTCTGCAGGCTCTTCAAAGGGGACAATCTTATACCCTCGATCTTCGAAGCCTTTGGCAATACTTCCCGTTTCTGAAAAGTTTAATCGGCATCCAAGTGTATGAAATGATACTTTAGAGCCCTTTTGTGGAGTTTCTTTTTTCATGAAGCTTCTACTTAGCACTAAAAAATTCATCCGAAAATAGCTTGATCTCAGACAGTTTTAATTGACTTTTAAATACTCAGCCCATAAATTTAGGAGCTCAGTATTGAAAGTGTGGTCTCGTAGCTCAGTTGGTTAGAGCACCTCCCTTTTAAGGAGGGGGTCCTGTGTTCGAGTCACAGCGGGATCACCATTCAATGCCGTGATGGTTGTTTTGATTTCTAGATCAGTTTTTGAGAAGGAGTTCAAGGCGAGTCGACCGGAGTTTACGCTTTGGTAAGTGAGGATCGACGAGACCGCAGAACGACACACTCAAAGAATGATATAGGAATCAAGGATATGCTCCCATCGTCTAGCCCGGTCTAGGACATCGCCTTTTCACGGCGGTAACAGGGGTTCGAATCCCCTTGGGAGTGCCATTTACAAAATAAAGAAAGGAACCTTTTGGTTCCTTTTTTTATTTTGGGAATATAACGATAGCGGATTCGAATAGAGAGAACGACAGCAGCAAAAGCCGAAAGGGTTTTGATGATGAGAATCAAACAGGATGTTTGATTTAGTGAACGGCCCCGTCTCCGGGACAAATGAGCGTGAGGCTCATTTGTGGGAGGAACGAATCCCTTGGGAGAATGGAGCCCGAGATAAATCCCCTTGGGAAAACATTTGTGGGAGGAACAAATCCCCTTGGCAACAAAACAAATGCTTTTAGACCCTCAAACCCTGTAATTCTTTCACATTCCCTGCAAACCCTTCAGAGTCAGCCCTTCTATATATTGCAATGTGGTATAAGAGAGCGCTATGAAGTTTTATTTCATAATTTTATTTTCAGTACTTTTGCTTTCTTGTGGAAAGGAAAATGTTGATAAGTCTGATTCTACCATCGGTGAAGAAGAGGCCAGTTCCTTGGTTTATCAAATTGAAGAGAAAAAAGAAGAGAACACGAATATTAGATCGAAACTCTTAAAAGAATTAGGGGTTTCTTTTCAGGCCCTCGATTCAGAGACAAGTTTTCAAAAAGTCTTAAAAGATCGGGAACAACTCAAAGATCAACTCAAGGTCACAGAACTTTCAAAAATGCTTAATTTACTCCAAAACTATATTGAAAATGGAAAGTTCATTTACCAGAAAGTTGATTTTTTAAAGTCCAAAGGAATCTCAGAGAGTGGAGTGACTTCGACAGAGTTAAATATCATATATGCTTCGACAAACTTCGCAGTAGATCTCTATAACAAAGTTAAGCCTTATCAAGAGAAGTTAAAGTCTTTATTAGAAGAAGAGAAAACAGAAGAAGAAAGAAAACTTAAAGAAGAGCATGACAGGCTTACGAAAGCAGTTCGAGAGCTTTTTGCAGAAGAACAGACGGCTGAATTTCAAGTCAAGAGTTTAGAGGAAAGGGCCAAAATGCTTAATGAAATTCAAGCTTATGCTATTGATGAGCATGCTGATTTTGAAAAATTTAAGCAAGTGACTGAAAATAAAATTACCGAGATTGATAAGAAAATTACTCATCTTGAAAGAAATATTCTTGCTGAGTACTGGAACCGCTCTGAAGTTAGCGAATTGAAAGTTGAGAAAAAACAACTTGGTGATGAATTGAAAAAACGTGAAGCTCACCATTTAAGTACAAGTGAGAGAAGCAAGGCTATTGAATTTGCTCGTGAGCAACTGAGAAAAGATGAATCTGATTTTCAGGCAGATACTTATCAAAAGACCACAACTGCTAACATTATGAGTGTCACATTAGGAGATGTTTTAAAGTATCGAAATACAGATAAATCAAGTCTCGTTGTTCATCTTGTTTTTGACTCAGAAACCTATGACAAACTTTCAGGACGTTTTTTACTTTCGGGTGATTCGTCTTTAGAGGAGAGCGAAGGAGTTTGCAGCTATGAGGTTCCCCTTGAGAAAGAGTTGGCCCTTAAAATTCGACTCACGAGTCAAATGAATAAGTTTTTTCTTGATAGAAGTCAGTTAACTTTTATTACTGCAGACGAAGTTAAGACCCTACAATATGCGATTAGAGGGATTGAAAACTTTGGCTGTTCAGTCATCACGAAATAAAGAGTCCCTCATTTTTATGTTTTCTTAAAACGTTTTACTCTTGTATTTTGAGTATTTACGGAGCCCCATTCAGCCTATACCATTGAATTTGTTGTAGTTGAGTCTTACGAACAAAAACTTATGAAAGAAAACTTCAAAATTATTCTTATGGAACATAGAATCGATTACCGAGCTATTTATGGGCTTAATCTTTCGATCTATCTTGAAGCCGAAGTTGTTGTTGCTAAAACAATTAAAGAAGTCGTTGGGCTCATTGAGTCTGATGAAGTTGACCTCGTTTTTATTAATAATGATGCTTACTCTCAAGATGTTGCGCAAGATCTTTGGAGAGTTTTTGAAGAGCGTGAGATTCGAGCCGAGTTAATTGTGATAGGTAAGACTCTTGTCCCTCAGGATTATGTCACTGTTTTTGACTCTAAAATCCAGCTTCGTGATGTTCTTCAGTCTGTAGCGAGAATTGTTGGCGTAACGTCCAAAGAAATGGCTGAAAAAGTTAAAGATGAATACTACCCACTCCCCATGGAATTTGTTGTTCCGGGATGGCAAACTAATGTTGATATTTTTGTTAAGCAAGATAGTGAATTTATAAAGGTTTTTAATGAAGAAGACGTTATCCTCTCTGGGGAACTAGAGCACCTAGAAGATGGAGATCTACAACAAATCTACATTAAAAGTAAAAAAAGACTCAAGTTCGCTAACTTTGTAACGATTCAATTAAGTGCTCAGTTAAATAACCCCGATCTAACAATTGATGAACGTCATCGAGTGACGGGTGTCGCTTATGAAATGGTTATGGAGCAGGCTCGTCAAATAGGAATCACTCATACAACCATGGATCTTGCGAATGATTGTATGAACTCGATGAAGAATATTGTTAAGGGTGTTAAGAAACTAGATAAACTTCTTAGTTACTTGCTTCGAATGCCAACAAGCTATCGTTATAAGCAAAGTCTTCTTATTAATTATATAGGAAGTCATATCTTAAAAAAGATGAAGTGGGCGAGCCGTGATCAGCTTGAAGTTTTTACGTTTTGCTCCTTCTTTCACAATATCGCGCTTTATAAAGATGCCTACGTTCAAATAAGAGACGATGAAGTTCTAGAAAAACATAAATATCTCACAAGAAGAGAGAAAGAGCTTATCTCTAAACATGCCTTGGCAGCGGCACGATTAGTCTCTGAAGTCCCTGATAAAATTCCTTACGAAGCAACAATTATTTTAAAGCAACATCATGGGACATCTAACGGGATTGGTTTTAATAATATTTCGAGAAAAATTTCTCCACTGGCAATGGTTTTCGTTCTTGCTGAAGAGTGGGCGCATATTGTTCTTGAATATGAAACAGAAACGAAGAGACCAACAAAAGATGAAGTTTTCCAACAAATAGCAACGAAGTATAACTTCCCTGATTATGAGTCGCTATTACCTGCTTTAAAGTCCCTCGATATTTAAGTTCTTTATAAATTCTTTGATTTCATCTCTGACCCGGCGATAGACCGGTAAGATTTCATCGATATTTTCTTTTTCTTGAGTTATAAAAGGAGGGTCATCAAATCCTTTATGAACAATTTTAGCTCCAGGAATAAAAGGGCAAGTTTCATGGGCATGCCCGCAGACAGTGAAAACGTAATCAAATTTTATTCCGGCATGGTCTTCAAGAGTTTCAGATTCTTGCTCTGAGATATCAATCCCATCTTCTTTCATCACTTGAACCGCATGAGGATTAAGTCCATGTTTTACAATTCCAGCAGAGTAAACTCTGAGTTTGGGATGAAAGACTTTGGCATAGCCTTCGGCCATCTGGCTACGACAAGAATTTCCGGTACAAAGAAAGAGGATATTCATACAAGGATAATAAATCTTGCTGAAAAGAAGGGCAAGAATAGGATTCTTGCCCGATTGATCTATTTACATTGAGAAGGTGAAAAAGAAACTTGTAGGTATTCACTTCTGTGTTCTCTTCCTAGTCTTAGAGAAGCAACTCGATGTTTTTTTGTTAAGACAGATTCTTTATTCAATTCAAGTGTTGAGTTTAATTTAAAATCGAAACTTGCATTATAAACAGGGATTTTCTTTCTAAATGAATCTCCTGTTGAACTTTCAATTGTGACAACTCTTCTTTCCTCATCAGAGCAATGAATAAGTCCTTTAGGCTTGTATACCTTACAACTTGCTCGATCAAACCTGATAGCAAGTTTAACCTTATTGTTATCAATTTCTTTAACGTTCTGAGCGAGTAGTTGATCGTCCCCCCATCCGAAATAGCTATCAAGTCGAACTTCAACGAAGTCTTGATCGAGCTCAATATTGACACTATTGTAAAGAAATCCCATGCCCAGGCACCCAATGGTAGCACTTTGTGCAACCATGGGAACAAATAATAAAATTAAAAACTTCATAAAATCTCCTAAAGTTTATTCAAGGTTAATTTTAAAAGTCCTTTTTTAGCTTCGCAGGCTCTATATCCATGACCTGTGTAACATGTATCTTTAAAGTCGACGATCACTGCCTTTCTCAATATTCGATCCTGCTTATTCAAAGGATGACCTTTAAAATAAGTTTGTGTTGTGAGCTCTTCAAAACCCCTCAGTGAAACTTTAAAGTGAATATGAGGAGGTCTCATCCAATCACTGGTTGCGGGGTAAGCTCCAGGGATAATTGTCCTAACTTGAAAACGCCCTTTAGAATCTGTTCTTAACTTGGCGTAGTACTGGAAGTTCGGATCAAGCTTCGCTGGGTTAGGATCAGAGCGATGGTTATATTTCCCTGTCGCACAAGCCTGCCATAGCTCAACAATTGCTCCTTCTACGGGACGGCACATTTGATCTTGCACAATCCCTCGCAAAATAACGATTTCTCCCTTGGCCCTCTGGGACTTTCCCTTCATAAAAACCAAATCAGCGTCACTTTCCTTGATATCAAAATCAGGGAAAAAGGGACCTTCGGTTTGAGGCGCCGTAGGTTCACAAACTAAATTCTGGGCGCTTAGGGGGGCTGCTGCTAGGGCCGAAGCTCCTAGCAATGTTTTCTTTAAAAATTCTCTTCTCTCTTTCATTTCATCTCCTTCAGTTTCAATTAGAAACTGTAGTCAGATTAGAGAATTGACTTTGATAAATAAAATTAATAAATATTATAAATATCATAGGTAATATTTATGCTTCCAAGTTTGAACGACATTTTATATTTCCAAGAAGTCTCTAAAAGCGAAAATATCACAAGAGCAGCTGAGCGCTTGGGAGTTACCCAGCCCTCTTTAAGTCTTGCCCTTAATCGCTTAGAAGAAATCGTTGGCACCGAGCTTCTGATTAGAAGTCGTAAAGGGGTTCAACTCACGAGGGCCGGAAGAGAGTTCTTAAAAGAATCAATAGAGCTTGTCGTGAAATGGCAGAACCTTAAGAACAAAACGGTTGATATCACAAAGGAAGTCAAAGGGGAGATCACGATAGGATGTCATCCCTCAGTGGCGTTATTCTCATTACCCGGTGTTCTTCCTGAGCTTTTAGCGTCTTATCAAGAACTTGATATAAAGTTGGTTCATAACCATTCTGCTAAAATCATTGAAGATGTGATCAATTTTAAAGTGGATATGGGAATTGTTATTAATCCCGTAGAGCATCCAGACCTTATTATTAAAAACCTCGGAAACGATACGGTTCAACTCTGGCGAGGACCTAAAAAGAACTCTAATAATGACCCTAGTTCAGGACAGGCGGTTCTCATTTGTGACGAACAATTGCTGCAAACTCAAAGTCTTTTGAAAAAATTGAAGAAAAATGGGATCTCATACTCGCGGGTGATTAAGTCTAATAACCTGGAATTGATCACGAAGCTGACGATTGAAGGGGCAGGGATTGGAATTATCCCCACTTCAGTGGGTAAAGTTTTCGGCCCTAAAAAATTATTTGCCCTTCCTAAGTCCCCGAAATTCCAAGATAAAAGAGCGCTGATTTACCGTTATGAAAACAAAGGGATCGCCGCTGTCGAATTACTGTCAAAAAAAATACACCAAGCTCTAAGTTCCTAAAAAGATTACTCGATTTTCCAAAGCTTTTAAGTCGAATGCTAAAATTTCTCTAAATGAAATTAAAGCTCTTCCTCGTCAATTTACTCATTACTTCCACGACACTTGGTTTTCAGCCATTGGAAGATGTGAACTCAGAAGAACACCCACGAAGTGTTGTCTGGGAATTGGGAAATCCTTTTCTTTCAAATCTCCAAACAATTCCTAGTGAGCTCTTGGAGGGGCGATCAGCGATTCAGCCTTGGTCAGGAGATTTTTGGAGTGAATCTTTAGGAAGTATCGGTTTTCGTTATAACGATCCTTGGCTTCAAAAAAACCTTGATAAAGAAAATCTTGATTTCACAGACTCAGAAAGAAAAAGTATTAAGCGAGCAAGAAAGCAGTCAAAAATTGTAAATGAAAACTATAAGAAATTTTCTGTCGCGAATTACATCGAACAGGGACGAATTAATCAACTTTCTCCCGCTGAAAAATACGATCTTTTGATTGGTGATAAAAAACAGACTCTTTCAAGATCAGTTATCGATAATGCGATCGGAGAAGGTTATGTTGTTGTTGATCCTAAAACAGGACGAGAGAAAAAATATAAAGCAGAGCTTTGGAATGGGATGTGTGACGGGACTTCTGCGGCAAGTATTATTGAAAAGCGTCCTATTCATCCGGTAACTGTTACGGGCGTTAATGGTCACCAAATCACTTTTTATCCCGATGATCTCAAGGCCTTAATGAGTCTTTACTGGTTTGAAAACGAACCCGAGCATAATCTTTTGGGTGGTTTCAAAGAATGCCCAAGAAGAAAAAAAGGGAAACTAAGTGAAGGTGGGTGTTATTCAAATGTTAATCCTGCAGCTTGGCACTTGGCAGTTATCAATCAAATTGGAAGTAATAAAGTTCCTCTACTTTTTGATAGTGATCCCAGTGATGAAACTTGGAACTATCCAATTATGGGTTATAAACTTCGTTATTATGATCTCGCAACAGGTTTAGAGACGACAAACTTTAAAGATGCTTTGGCGAGAAGAGATCAATTGATAGGTGATGAGTTCATACACTTTAGAAACCCTAAGAGTAAATACCTCCTTGGCGTACTGATGGAAATTCACTATGTTTCAGGTCGTACGGCACAAGCTCAAAACTTTGATGCTCCTTCGAAAGATAATATTGTCTCAATGACTTATCATTATGACCTTGAGATTGATGAGAATTTAGAAATCGTTGGGGGAGAATGGTTGTGGAGTATTCGTCCCGATATGGTTTGGATGCCGGTTCAAGATTTTAAAAAGACATTAGATATTGAAGATTACCTAGGATTGAGTTGGGATGGAAAGTCACCAATTTCGCTGAAGTCGCAGATCGCGGCCAGCGGGGGAGAATTGGATGGCGAGGTCATCCCTTCTCAATCTGAAAGGCTAATTCCGCTTCCTCATATTTTTAGACGACTAGTTGAAATGGCTCAATAGCCTTTAGCTTCTCCCTCTCCTCGAGGATCTGAAACTCCATGAAGGCGTCCATTTTCTAAAGCTATTGCCTGAACCTTACACCCTAAATCTTTTTTTAGAATCTCATGCCCTCGATTTTCTAAGGCATTCATGGTCGACCCATTAAAATAGGGTTCTCCAATTTGTAATCGATCAGGCTTCCATTGATGATGAAGTCTCGTCATGGCAACGGCTTCATAAAGAGGTTTTTGATATTCTAAATAATTATGAATTGTCTGGGCCACACAAGTAAGAATTCTGGTTCCCGAGGGAGTTCCTAGCGCAAGAATAGTTTTTCCATTTTTCTTTACGAGAGTAGGAGACATACTACTTAAGGGTCTTTTATAAGCTTGGACTCGGTTCTGTGAACTTCCTACCGCTCCGAAAACATTCAAGGCGCCTGGCTTAGTAGAGAAGTCATCCATCTCATCATTCATAACAATCCCTGTTCCAGGAATCACTTGTCCTGATCCTAAGAGATAGTTAATCGTTTGAGTTGAACTCACAACATTCCCTTTATGGTCCATGATGGTGAAATGAGTTGTGTCGTTAGATTCTTTTGGAAGTTGTTTCATCTCTGGACTTAGTTTTAGCGCTTTATCTCCCATCATTTTTCGAAGTTCATCAGCATATTTTTTTGAAGTGAGTTTCTTAACAGGGACATCAACAAAGTCAGAGTCTCCTAAATAGCGCGCCCGATCGACAAAAGCGATTTGCATGGCCGTTGCTGTGGTATGAATCGCGTGGTCACTTTGCGGGTCATGTTTTCTCAATTCAAAAGGCTCAAGTAAGTTGAGAATTTGTATGACATGCGTACCTCCTGAACTTGGAGGCGCCATGGAATAAATTTCGTAATCTCGATAAGTTCCTGTAACCGGTTTTCTTATTTTAGTATTGTATTTCCGGAGATCACTCATTGTAATCAAACCACCTG
>JAUHYH010000164.1 GCA_030426585.1 Bacteriovoracia bacterium | reverse complement strand
GGGCCCGAATGGCGATCACAAATTGTCCTGCAGTTATGATTGCTCGTGGTGCTCTAAGGAATCCTTTTATCTTTTTAGAATCTCTCGCTGACCGTGATGACCGCCCCAAGTTTTATGGTGAAGACTATTGGGAAATTATCAAAGAGCTTCATCGCTATACTTGCGAAGCTTTCGATAAAGAACGAATTCGAGTCGTTCAATTAAGAAAACTGATCGTCTGGTTCGCTTCGGGTTTCCCTAATGCCGCTAAATTCCGTTCCATGATCTTTAAATGTAATGAACTTGCTGATTGCATGAAAATCACCGAAGATTACTACTGTGGCCTTGGAACCAGTCAAAAACAAATTGATTTCGACGAGACGTTCATGAATTCAGGTCACGGTTAGGAGAGAGAATGTCAGGTGAAGTTATCATCGCTCAATCCGTCGCCATTTTAATCGACGGTAATAATGTTGAAAGAAGTATTCACGATATGCTGGGAAGTACCTCGGCCATGGTAAACTTTGATTCATTGATTCCAAAGCTTACTCAAGAACGTGGGCTTAACCGCTTAATTTATTTCCGAGAAGGAAAAAATATTTCTTCGAAACTTGCGGAACGCCTTCACGAAAACTTTTATGGGGCCGTTCGCCCTTGTCATAAATCAGCAGATATACCACTTTCAATCAAAGCAACACAGCTCGCAAGTAAGGTGGACACGATTATTATTCTTTCAGGAGACTCTGACTATATTGAAACTGTTCGTCACTTAAAAGCAGAAGGTGTTCGAGTTGAAATCTGTGCGGTTAAAGCCAATACCGCTCAAATTCTAATTGATGAATGTGACTATTTTCATGAGATCACAAAAGAAGATTGTTTTAAACTTAATAAACCAAGTAAGAAAAAAAACAAAAAACGTTAATCTCTAAGTTCAACCGATCTCTTATAGGCGGCATCGATTGCTTCATAGAGAATTTCTCCAATATTTTTTTGGTTCAAAACTTGAAGGGCTTCATAAGTCACTCCCTTTTTAGAAGTGATTTGTTCTTTCAGTTTCTCTGCATCGAGATCATGTTGAAGCATTTTCCCTGTCCCCAAGAAAAGATCCCGCACAATTTCTTGAGCCTGATCTAAATCGAGGCCATACTCTACAAGCTTTGAAGCTAACTGAACTCCGATTTCCAGAACTAAAGCAGGACCTGAAGCACTGACTCCTGTCACTCGATCGATCATATCGTCACTTTCAAGCTCGTAGACATTTGATACAGATTCAAAAATATCCACAAAAGCATTAACTGCTTTTTGGGGAACTTGATCGTTATGATAATATAGGGTTATCCCACTTTGAACACGACTTGCAGTGTTTGGCATTATTCTAATTACTGAATTGTCTAAGAAGTCTCCACCAATTCTTTCACTTGAAACTCCGGCCAATAAAGACCATAGAGTGGCTCCTTCGGGAATTACTTTTTTAAGATCAATAATGGCTTCTTGATAGTTTTGCGGTTTAAAACCAAAAAGATAAACGTCAAGATTT
Source organism: Bacteriovoracia bacterium (assembly GCA_030426585.1). Lineage (GTDB taxonomy): Bacteria > Bdellovibrionota > Bacteriovoracia > Bacteriovoracales > Bacteriovoracaceae > JAUHYH01. Next base: position 4,018 of record JAUHYH010000164.1, on the reverse strand, counting down.
TTACATTCCTCAAGACTTTGGCAATGAATCCCACCAACTGCTTCAGCAAGTTCTTTTGCCCTCGTTTGAGATGGAGTGTAACAATAAAATTGATAGTTTGATTTAGGTTGTTTGGAGTTGAAGCCTCTTATGATTGCGTTCACAAGATTCCCACAGCCAATAAGTCCAATTTTCATTTTTAACCCTAAGCGCTTTGTTTTTCTTCTTTTCCAAAGCTAACTGTAGGTACTTTGCAAACAATTGTCGAGCCGAAGTTAGAGTCTGTAATGACTTCTAGATCACCTTGATGTTCTTTTATTAACTGCTCAACAATGAGAAGGCCTTGGTTTCTTCCTGCAAAAAGATTGGCAGAAGTCTGTTCAGAATTTCCGAATCCCCTTCCATCGTCAGAGACACTGAGGTAATAGTTTTCCTCATCTCCTTTAATCTCGACCAGTATTGTTCCAATTGAACATTTATTTGAAAGGTTTCTTTCTCGAGGTGTTTCGATTCCGTGGTAAACGGCATTCATAAGAAGATGAATCATTAGCTTTTTGAAATGATATTCACCAAAGTCAACTAAGAAATCAGTCGACTTATCAATAAATTTCAAACATACATTTTTTCCAATTTGCTTAGAAATTCTTGAGACATATTCTTCAAGAAATTCATCTACCTCAACTTCCTGCCCATTACGATGAAATAACTGTTCAACAGTTGTTAAAAATACTGACTGAGCTTTTAGAAATTGTTTTTCATCTTTTTCAATCATGCACTCTTCTACTTCATGTAAAGTTTTAGCTTCCTCATTAAGATTTGCAGCTAAGCAAAGCCCCTTGAGAGTATGACAAGCATGGAAAAGATCCAAAGAATTTGCTGTCCATTTCTTTTTTTCTTTTGAGAGAGACCTGATTCTCGAAGCATAAAAATGAAGTTCTTTATCAAAAGTATTTTTCATGCCCAACTGATCGGATACTTAAATGGATTATTTAAAAAGTAAAAAGGTCGGGAAAGCGAGAGGCTCTGAAAGAGCCTCTCCTATTGGAAATTAAGAGTTAAGTGCTTTATTCGCATGATCCCAATTCACTACATTCCAGAATGCAGCGATGTAATCAGGTCTTCTGTTTTGATATTTGAGGTAGTAAGCATGCTCCCAAACATCAAGTGCAATAAGGGGTGTCCCACTTCCTTTAACAACATCCATATGAGGATTATCTTGGTTTGCAGTTGCGATGATTTCAAGTTTTCCACCGTTGTTTACAAGCCAAGCCCAGCCTGAACCAAATACTGTTGCAGCGGCATTTGAAAATTCTTCTTTAAATTTATCAAAGCTTCCAAAGTCTTTGTTGATGGCATCAGCAATCGCACCAGTTGGATTTCCCCCACCATTGGGACTCATTGAATTCCAAAAAACGATGTGATTATAGTAACCACCACCTGTGTTTCTTACGCCAGCTGCCTGAGAAGAAATTTTTCCAAAAATCTCTTCAAGAGATTGATTGGCAAGATCAGTTCCTTCAATCGCTGACATAAACTTATTGTAATAACCTTGATGGTGCTTTGAATAATGAAGCTCCATTGTTTGAGCATCAATATGCGGCTCAAGAGCATCATAAGAGTAAGGGAGTTCTGGAAATTTGAAACTCATAGTTTTCTCCTTTGTTATTGAATATATTCTCTACTAATAAAATTAAAGTTTTCATCTAGCTTCATTGAAATAGGTTTTCCTGTTGGTATCTCTAATTTCAATATCTCATCGTCACTGATTCCTTCGAGATGTTTTATTAAGGCTCGCAAACTGTTTCCGTGAGCAGCAATAATGATTTTTTCACCAGCCTTCACACGGTTTTTAATTTCATTATCCCAATAAGGAATAACTCGTTTACATGTAAGCTCAAGACTCTCACCTCTTGGAACAACTTCCAAACCTTTGTACTCAGCAGGTACTTCTTCTTGATCAGACACTGGAGGAGGAGTCGAAAAACTTCGACGCCATATTTTGACTTGCTCTTCCCCAAACTCCTCAGCAGTTTCTTTTTTATTTTTACCTTGGAGTCCACCATAATGACGTTCATTAAGCTGCCAGTTCTTAACAACCGGAATGTTCATTTGGCCAAGTTCTTCGAGTGTCAGCCAAAGAGTTTTGATGGCCCTCATCAATTGTGATGTATAAGCAAAAGTGAATTTATAATTATTCTTTTTAAGAATTTGTCCGGCTTCAACTGCTTCAGAAATACCTTGCTCTGAAAGCGGAACATCGACCCATCCTGTGAATAAGTTTTGTTTATTCCACTCACTTTGACCATGTCTAATCAGTACTAATTCATACATAGGGCTACTAAGTTAACTTAAAAATCCCATCCGCGCCAATCATTTCAAGCTATTGCCTGATAGGCTTTGCTGAACAAGAATAGATTTATGAACTCTTCATCAATTTTATTGGGGATTCTTCCCTTACTCTTGTTTGTTATAGTTGACAGCTTTTCAGGAGTTAAAGCCGCTATCATTACAGCACTTATTGTTGCTGCAGCCGAAGTTGGTTACTCTCTCTATGCTTTTGGAGAAGTTGATTGGATAACTGGATTATCTTTTTTACTAATTGTCGTCTTAGGCGGGATCTCTTATTGGAAAAAAACAAGTATTCACTTCAAACTCCAACCCGTTATTTTAAGTCTCGTCTTCGCAGTTACTTTTTTAGTTACTTACTATATGGGAAAACCCATCTTGCTTGAAATGATGGACAAATACCAAGCCTTACTTCCTGAACAAGCTCAACAGATGCTTGAAGTTCCCATTTTTAGAGAACTTATGGCTAAAGTTACTCATTATTGTGGTTATGCCTTTATCGCTCATGCTGCCCTCACCGCTTGGGCCGCCTTCAAACTAAACAACTGGTGGTGGATCGCCATGAGAGGGATTGGGTTTTATGTCTTTATGCTTGGGGCGATGTTTCTCGCTCGCCTAACAACTCCTGTTTAAATAAGAAGGAATCATGAAAAAAGAAAAAGTTGCTATTCTTGGTGCTTCTCCAGATTCAGAGCGCTATAGCTATAAGGCTTTTAAAAAATTAGAAGAAAATCAACACGAAGCTCTTCTGGTATCTCCTAAGTATGAAAAGATTGAAGGTCATAAAGTTTACAAAAGCTTAAGTGAACTTCCTAAGGTTGATACCCTTACGGTTTATGTTAATCCTAAAATTTCTTCAACAATGAAAGAAGATATCAAAAAGTTAAATCCCAAGCGAGTCATTTTTAATCCAGGAACAGAAAACTCCGAACTCCAGTCAGAACTCTCTCAATCAGGAATTGAAGTGGTAGAAGCTTGTACGCTTGTGCTTCTTTCAACAGATCAATTCTAGGTTATCCAGATGGGCCACGAACAATACCTCACCCATGTAAAAACGCTTCTTCAGGCTTATCAGGTTGAACTTCCCGAAAACGAGCTCGTTGATTTTTTAAATATTTTTAAAGTTAGAAATTATGAAAAGGGTGATCACATTGTTGAGCTCGATGAAAATGTTTCTTACTTTGGATTAATTTTAAGTGGGCTCATTAGACATTATTTTATTACCTATGAGGGAAAAGAACTCAATCAAACCTTTCGATTAGAAAATGAAATCTTCATGAATTACTACCCTCACTTCACGGGCAAGGGATCTCCCTTTGCGATCCAAGCACTTGAACCAACTAAGGTTGCGATTGTTAAATATGAAGACATTCTTCCCTTTTATAAAAAATCTCCTGGTTGGAACGAACTGGGAAGAAAACTACTCGAGGAAAATTTTATCATAAAAGCAGAAAGGGAAAGGGAGCTCCTCACCCTCGATTCAACTCAACGCTATTTAAGTTTTACAAAAAGACATCCTAAACTTACAGATAGACTTCCTCTACAGCATGTTGCACTGTATTTGGGAATAAACCCGGCCTCTCTTAGCCGTCTTAGAAGAGACCTCGAAAAATAAAGTTTACTTTCAAGAAGACTTAGTTTATTTTTTTCGTAATTTCAGATACTTAAATCGGGCCCTTAGCTCAGTTGGTTA
>JAUHYH010000163.1 GCA_030426585.1 Bacteriovoracia bacterium | reverse complement strand
TAATAAATGTGCCGTTGAGTGAACGGCACTCGTAATTAGGGCCGAACCCACTCCATGCCCTGTCGCATCTCCAAGGAATAAAATGATCTTTCCATTAATTTCTTGAACTCCCCACCAGTCTCCCCCACACTCACTGGCCGTCTCGCAAAGTCCCTTGATCTGAACGTTGCCAAACTCAATTAAGTCTTTAGTTGGGAAGAAATAGTCCTGAACAGTATTTGCAATCAAAAGTTCTTCTTGCATTCTCGCTTTCTCTTGAACTTCAGAGATATAAGCTTCTAGTCTCTCTGCCATATAATCAAAACTGTTTGAAAGTTGTCCAATTTCATCACCTGAATCAAAATTATTTCGAACTGAAAGATTTCCTTTCGCTACCTCGAGAGCATTCTTTGTTAATTCTTCAATGGGAGATGTAAACTTTCTTAAAAGTAACAAAGTAACGATCCCTAGAAATGAGCTTAAACCCAGAAAAATAACAAGGTATTGAAAAACAAGATTATAGATTAATGTTTTTCTTGTTTCGATATCTGAAAAGTAACAGTACTGATAACCTAGATTTGTTTGCGAACATGTCAGGTGATAGTTCTCCTCTCCAAGAGGAAGTTCTTTGACCACCATATTTTTTGAATAAATATTCATTGATTGAATCTTAGGTATTACCGACTTCGCTGTATTCTCTTCCAATTGTTGGAATTGAACTTTTCCCGACTTATCATAAAGAAAATGACCTGTTTTTATCCCAAGCTTTGAGTCAAATAATGACCTCAAATAAGTTGATTCAAAAACAAGCGAAATTTTTGAAACACCTTTTTCAAGATCTTTTTCTACTCGAAAACCCTCTCCTGAGTCACTGAGTGTTAAAAAATAATTATTCGGTCCGACGGTCATACTCTGTGCTTCAAACTCAGTAAATTTAGGTTTGTAGTCCTTATCTCTACTAAAGATCTCTTCGCTCTCTCCGTTTCTTAATAGGGCCACTTGTTTGAGTAAATTAAACTGTTTATAAAAACTTGTACTTTCTGGAATTAACCGACCTGTATAGTATTCATTTTCAATGATTGACGTAATCAGAAGGACTTTTTCGCCATAGCCTTTCAGGTATTCAGTATTCGTAACATTTTGGAAAGCTATACTTTCTTTTAGCTGATTGGTTTTATCGCTAATCACTAGATTAAGAGTGATATACCCAAAAATAGATATTAAGAGTGTAATCAATAAAAGCTCAAATAGCAGACATTTTAGCCTTATACTATTTATTTTAATCATATGTATAATTATCATAAGAAACATGAACGAAAACAAGACGATGGAACATTTGGATCTCCAGCAAAGAGATAATAATAAGCTTGAGAATATCTTTCTCGCGATACTCGTATTTTTTTTAATTGGTGCTATTGTTATTCAAGTTACAAGCTATAACCCCTTCATCTCTCAAATTAATCAGGGAACCAAAATCGTCGGTGAGATTATTAGTTCAAAGAATGAAGTTAAAATTAAACGTTACGGTGAAATTATCTGGACTGAACATGATGGGAAAATTTACGAAAACTCCCAACTCATGACCGGAAATAACTCAAGTGCAAAACTTAAAATTGACGACCAAGAGGTCACTGTTGCAGCCAACACAATCATTGAATTCAAGAAGAAAGATACCCTAAACACTCTCATTGATATTCAAGAAGGAGATATTGGAGTCAAAGGTCACACCAATAAAGTCTCTTATACGGTTAATAATCAGAGTGTAGAATCAAAGGACAATAAATCTAGCTTTTCCCTAAGCTCACAAGGTATTAAGCAAAGTGCAGGAGCTCAAATAAAAGAAGTGGAGGTTATTAAACCTAAAGTAGTCCTCCCTCCCCCAAAGACCAATGAAGACCTACTACTCATTGCTCCTAAAAGAGCTGAAATTATAAACAAAGAAGATAATGAAATCGACTTTGTCTGGACTGGAAATGATAGAAAACCCGTAACTCTTGAAATCTCTCGAGACAAGGCTTTTGAAAAAGAGCCCTTATTTAAATCAGAAATTTCTGTTCCAAGAAAAACAATTAAGCTTAAGGTGCAAGGAAGAATTTATTGGCGAGTTTACTTAGGGGAAAAAGCAGAAAATGCACCTAGCAATTACTTTTTTATCAAGAAACCAGGAGAGGCTAAACTTCTTACAAGTAACAACCCTGTTCTGGAAAAAACAAACCTCGTCATTATTGAACATGACCTAGAAGAACCAGTGTTCCTCGAGGTTTCTAAACTAGAAACATTTAAGACCCTTGATAAAAGATTACAAGTCACGGAAAAGAAGTCAAAGATTCGTTTAAACCATCTTGGGACTCGCTATCTTCGAGTTGTTGATAACAACGGAAACATACTAGCACCTGCCAAAGAGTACAGCATATCGCCTGATACAAACCAAACCAACCTCTCATACTTACAAAACAAGAACGCTCTTAAGGTTAGCTGGGCTGATCATGTGAAAAAAATACCCGAGCTTTACTATCTACTTAGGGTGACTGGAAATAATTCGACAAAAGAAATTGAGTCCGTCAGTTCAAATGTCGAGTTTGAACTTCCCGAAACAGGTGAATATACCGCAAGGTTATACGCCAAGGAGAAGGGAACAAAAGGTTTACTCTTGAATACAAAAAAAATACAATATAAAAGAATCGAGAAGAAGGCACCACCTAAGAAACCTGATGCCCTTCGACTTAAAAAGGAAATCATAATCAAATGAGTGAAAACGTTCTCAATATACTGACTTCTCGTGAGGATAAATTCACCTCTGCCATCGGTTCTGAGTTCAATCTAGTTTTCAATGAAGACCTTGATGAACATGAATTCAACATTATTGATTATGAACACTGCCCCGATCAAGATGACGACTTCATCATTACAAACTGCATGTACTTCACTGACAATGTCGGGAAAATTGATAAAAAGAAATTTGGATCTATTAAACCCGATTTCTATGTATGCTCAGAGTTTGATCATCTCAATGATAGAGTTAAAAGATTTGTAGACTTTGCCTCTGGAAATCAAATCCCAAAAGGTAAAGAACTTATTTCTAAATACCTTACAAGTACTGCTGACTTGAAGGCTTTATTTGATTCCGTTGTAAATGAAATCAAGTTTCCAGCTGACCATGTTAGAGACCGATTTCTTCTTATCTTAGATGAACTTTCAAGTAACACTCTTTACAACGCTCCGGTAGATGATAATGGGATCCCTCTATTCAGAAGGACTGATCGTTCTGAAGATGTTGTTTTGGAAGATAAAACATCTGTTAATGTTACTGTTTCTGAAGACGATGATGCCTACCATATTTGTTGTTCAGATACTTACGGAAGTCTCTTCGCAGACACTGTTAAGAATTATCTATTTAGAGAAATCGTCGCTCCTCAACAGAGAGAAGGTGGGGCAGGAATTGGACTTTCTTTAATCTTTGAGAACTGTAATTCCCTACTCTATAATATAGAACTTAACTCAAAAACTGAGGTGACGGCCGTCATCAGAAAGTTTAAGAAAAATAAGGACCATCTACTTTCTTATAAGGAAGTTTTTCTAACTGAAAAAGGTAGTTTCTAATGAGTGATTATACAATTTCAACTAGCAACGAAGGATCGGCCCTAAAACTAAGTGTTAAAGGTCAGGTCAACGAAAACTTTGCATTTGATGACCTCGATTTGGGTGGAGCAGGAACCATTCATTTAGACCTAGAAGGGATTACATTGATGAACTCTTCTGGAGTTAAGAGATGGTTTAAGTTTATTGAAGCTATTCCTGCAACTACTAAAATCGTTTATCAAAATGTTCCTCCAATAATCGTTACTCAAATGAACATTGTTGAAGGGTTCCTTTCTCCAAATGCAGAAGTTGAAACTTTCTATGCTCCTTACTTTGACGAAGAAAACGACGAAGAAGTTAAAAAACTTCTCAAACCAAGTGAAGTCAAGGACAAGAAAGCTCCTACATTTACTAATGATGGTGGTGAGGAGCTTGAATTTGACGCTTTAGAGGAAACTTATTTTAAGTTTTTAGATAAATTATAATGATAGACAACAAAGATCTTCAGCATAGAAAAATGTCAGGGACAAAAGATTTTGTCCGTTTGATTAAAAAGGCTCTTAAAGAAGGGAGTCCAATACTAAGTTGGGTTACTTTTGACGGTAAAAAACAAATCAAAAGAGTTCAAGTCACTTCTCTTTCTATTCCTAAGAAGATCATCAGTGTAAAAATCCCTGGAATCGAAAACGAGTTCAAATCATCAATTATTGAGTCTCAGGTTCTTAATTTCTTTATTTCTAGCAATGCTTGTATTTTTAAGCTTAATCTTTCAAGCGCTAATGCTGATCAGTTTAATTTTGAGCTTCCTGAGAACTTTCTAAGACTTGAAAGAAGAAAACACCTTAGGCTTTATTGCCAAAAGGCAGGGTATGTCCCCAATGTCTCTATGAGTCGTATTGATCTTAAATTGGTTGAAAAGAAATATATTAAAGAATGTAATGATTTCTCTTCATCTGGCTTTTCTATAAATGTAAATCCCGTTCAAAGCTATGACTTTGAGGTTGGTGACTACTTTAGAGAAGTTACGATTGAACATGCTCAATTTAATATTATTGCGAGTGCTTGCTTGATCTACAAAGAAAAGGATACAAAGGGTAATAATCCTATCGATAACTGGCGACTTGGTTTTGAGTTTCTAAATGTAACTCCAAAACAAAAGTTTCAAATTGAGAAATTTATCATTAAGCATACAGAACCAGAGGCTTAGTTCTTAGCTAATCTAGACTCATTATAGTATCTCATCGGATCAACGGCTTTATCTTTTATTCTGATTTCAAAATGTAAGTGATTTCCTGTCGCGTTTCCCGTTCTTCCAACTTTTGCGATTTTTTGTCCCTTACTCACCCTTTCACCTTTACTGACTATATTTTTACTATTGTGGGCGTAAACGGTATGGAAGTCTTTATCATGTTTAATAATGACAACTCGTCCATAGCCGCGCATCCATCCTGAGTAGATAACCTTTCCTTCTCTCGCAGCAAGTATACCCGTTCCACTTGGAGCAGAGATATCAATCCCTTTATGCTTTCTCCATCCTCTTCGGCCAAACTCTGAACTAACTCTTCTATAGCTGGCTACTGGCCAGATAAAATCTCCCCTCGAATAATAACCAACGACGCTCGGTTCATTTGCCATTAATCCTGCTTTATAAGGAACAAAAATCCATTTTCCTGCAGAGAGATCTGAGTTGTATTTCTTTATTTCCGCAACAGAAGTTTTATATTTCATCGCGATCACCGGCAACTCTGCAGGCGAATTTAACTTCACATATCTTCCACTATTTAATCCCGAACAGGAGATTAAGAAGAATAATAAAAGACTAAAACCCCAATTCATCATTCATTCTCTCTACAAGTTGGTTTATCTCTTCAAATTTTGCCTCTCTTCCTAATAATGGCAAAGGAGTGAGTGCAATATAGTTATCTGCGACTTTTTCGCAATCGGTACTACCATCTGTTAATTCATCACCTTCATGATTCCCCGCAATCCAGTAATAATCTCGCCCCCTA
>JAUHYH010000006.1 GCA_030426585.1 Bacteriovoracia bacterium | reverse complement strand
TTGCTAACACTGGTGGTGGTATTCTTGCGAGTACTACCGCGACTCAAGAAGCCAGTTTTGATGAACTTTATGAACTTGGAAAACAAAGGATTCAAAACCTCTCTAGCTATGGTGTTAAGACTATCGAAATTAAAAGCGGGTATGGCCTTAATTATGAAAGCGAGAAAAAACTTACTCAAGTAATTGCAAAACTTAAAAAAGACTTCTCTCCAGATATTCAAATTTTTAATACCTACCTGGCTGCTCATGCAATTCCTCAAGACTCAACAGCTGAAGAATATTTAAATAATGTTGTCCTTCCTCTCATGAAAGAATGTTCCGGTGATATTGATTTCGTTGATATCTTTCATGAAGAAGGTTATTTTTCAGAAGAGAACACTCGATTGCTTTTTAATGAAGCCAAAAAAATTAATCTAAAGCTTAAAATTCACGCAGATGAATTTAACGACAATAATGGCGCAGGAATAGCTGTCGAATTCAAAGCAGCGAGTGCCGATCACTTATTGCAAGTTTCAGGAAAAAATATTGAACGCCTTGCTCACTCTGAAACAATTGCAACCTTACTTCCCGGAACTTCTCTTTTTCTTGGAAAGCCTTTGGCCCATGCTAGAAAAATCTTAGATGCCGGAGCAAGAGTCGCCTTGGCCAGTGACTATAATCCGGGATCTTGTCATTGTGACAATCTCCTATTAATTGCCTCAATCGCTGCTCCTCTTTATAAACTTAATCAAACAGAACTATGGGCAGGGATTACTCTTAATGCAGCAAAGGCATTGAGAATAAATAATCAAGGTGCGATAGTTGCTGGAATGAAACCACGCTTTAATACTTTTAAATGTAATTCTATTAGTGAAATTACTTATCATTGGGGAAAAAACCTCAGGAGTGAATTATGAAATTTTTAATTGCTTTATTGTTCTCTATTAACTCTTTTGCAGCTGTAACCGTTGGAGAAACAACACCAAACTTTGAGCTGACAAATGAAAACGGAAAAAAAGTATCGCTCAATCAATTCAAAGGTAAACATGTTGTCCTAGAGTGGTTTAACAAAGATTGCCCTTTTGTTGTTAAACACTATGGTTCAAGTAATATGCAAAAACTTCAAAAAAAATACACCGGTAAAGATGTTGTTTGGTTAAGCATTGTCTCTTCAGCCCCTGAAAAACAAGGTCATATTACTCCAACAGAGGCCATGACAATGAAAAAAGAAGGGAAAAACCATGCAACTCACATCTTGTTGGACCCAAGTGGCGAAGTTGGTAAGAAGTACGGAGCAAAAACGACGCCCCACATGTTCATTATTACACCTGATGGTAAACTTGCTTACCAGGGTGCTATCGACAGTATTCCTTCAACAAATCAGGATGACATTTCTAAGGCTAAAAACTTTGTTGCCTCAAATCTTGATAACTTGATGAATGGAAAATCTGTAACCGTTGCTCAAACTAAGCCTTACGGTTGTTCAGTCAAATATTAGCTTTTTATTTTAAAAAGGGCCGAAGAACTCGGCCCTTATATTAAGATAATTATTTCTTTAAAAGGTCTCTAATTTCTGAAAGAAGAACTTCTTCATTAGATGGCTTTGGAGGTTCTGCAGGAGCTTCTTCCTCTTTTTTCTTCATCGAGTTCATTCCTTTCACAACCATAAAAATTGCAAAAGCAATAATAACAAAATCAACAACTGACTGAACAAAGATTCCGTAGTTCAAAGTTACGGCAGCCGTCTCACCTTCTGCTGCTTTAAGAACCAATTTCAACTCAGTGAAATTTACCCCACCAAGAAGCAAACCAATCGGCGGCATTACAACGTTAGCAACAAAGGCAGATACGATCTTTCCAAAAGCACCACCAACGACAATCCCAACGGCCATGTCGACAACATTACCTTTCATAGCAAAGGCTTTGAATTCCTTCATCATACTCATGCGAAAACTCCTAATTTATTTAGTAAATTTTTTTAGTTTCGCAATCATAGTGGGATCAGTGTAATCAGTAAACTTCTCACTGAAATAAATGACTTTACCTTTGTGATAAATGATATTGGCCGGCAGGTGAACAATGCCAAATTTGTCGAGAATTTTATTCTCTGGGTCGAGAACCGATTTAAAGATAAGTTTATGTTTTTCTTCAATTTTTTTAACGTTATTTTCTGGATCTTCGGTATCACAGTTAACGCCGACAACATTTAACTTGTTACCAAATTGCTCTTTAAGAGTTGCAATCCCTTTGAATTCCTTTAGACAAGGGGTGCACCAAGAAGCCCAAAAATTAACCAAAACAAGCCCGTCTTTATGAGAGCTTAGTTTAACTTTTTCCCCTGTTGTATAAGTGGCTTCAAGTGTTTGATACAAAGCCTCAAATTGCTTACGTTTCGCTTCTTCAATCTTGATAATACTGGCGTTAGGTCTCCACAAATCAGAACCAATTTGAAAGCTTAGAACGCCGAAAAAGACGAACCCGAAGAGTATTAATGGCAATAATTTCCGTTGCATCAGTCTCCTATTGTGCATCTAGTAAAATCTTAACAGATGAAAGAAATCCTCGTGAAGTACCAGAATATTTTTCTCACCCTTTATAGCCGATTCTGGCTCAAATTAAAACAGGACAACTCTGGGCAATCACTCCTCGAATACCTTTTAATACTGGCCCTCATTAGTTCAATATCTTATGGGATGCTCAGTACAATCAATGGCGAAATTGCCGAGCTCTGGGCTAGAATGATTAAGGTAATCTCTAAAGATCCAGGGATCATCGATCGGGTTGGTGGTCTCAACTAAAGGAGCTCACTATGCCTCGCCTCGTGCTTGGACTGGACCAGGGAACAACTGGTTCAACGGCCATGCTTTATGATGTAGATAAAAATCAAGTTATTGGAAATGCCAACTTTGAATTTACTCAACATTATCCAAAACCTGGTTGGGTAGAACACGATCTCAATGAAATTTGGGACAGTATAAAAAAAGCGGTAGAGAAAGTTTTTCAAGAAACTTCTGCCAAAAAATCAGATGTCATTTCAATTGGAATTACAAATCAAAGAGAAACAACTTGTTTGTTTGATAATAAAGGTAACCCCCTCGCCAAAGCCATTGTCTGGCAAGACCGAAGAACTTCTAAATATTGTGATGAAAAAAGAAGTGCTTATGAAAAACTTCAAAAGAAAACAGGACTTCCACTAGATCCTTATTTTTCTGGTACAAAACTTCATTGGTTGCTTAAGAAATATAAACCAGATTTAAAAAATACAAAATTTGGAACCATTGATACTTTTCTTTTATATAAACTTACTGATTGTAATTCACACGCAACAGAACCAAGTAACGCCTCTAGAACATTACTCTTTAATCTAGAAACTACTGATTGGGATAAAGACCTTTTAGATTTCTTTGAAATTCCTAGAGAAGTTCTTCCAGAAATCAAAAATACTTTTGATCAATATGGAGAAACTAAGAGCTTAGGTTTTTTACCCGATGGGATTCCTATTTCCTGCCTCTTCGGAGATCAACAAGCCGCGCTGTTTGGACAGGCTTGTCTTAACCCCGGAGAACTTAAGTGCACTTACGGAACAGGTGCTTTTCTTCTTTTGAATACCGGTAATGAAATAAAACATTCAAAGAATGGACTTTTAACAACAGTCGCTTATCGATCAAAAGACAAAACCGTTTATGCCCTTGAGGGAAGTACTTATATTGCGGGAGCTGCTGTTCAGTTTTTACGAGATAACTTAAAATTTTTTAAAAATGCTTCAGAAATTGAATCAATTGCATCTCAAGCAACTCCTGAACAGATGGAACATCTTATTTTCTTTCCTTTTTTTACAGGGATTGGCTCACCTTATTGGAATGCCAATGCTAAGGCCTGCCTATATGGGATGACGAGAGATACCGGCATTGATCAAATTTCGAGAGCTTGCCTTGAGGGAATAACCCTTTCTATTAATGATCTTGTAAATGCTTTTGAAAAAGATCTTGGTGATAAAATTAAAAATATTCGAGTAGATGGGGGGGCCGTGAATAATAATTTATTAATGCAGCTTCAATCGAACTTCAGTAATAAAGAAATTATCAAACCAACAGTCATTGAAACCACTGCTCTTGGTTCCATTCTTGGTTCCCTCATTGGAATTGGTGAAATTTCTGAAGAGGGCGTTCGAGAATTATGGAAGATTGATAAGAGCTTCCAACCAAAGTTCTCAGAAATGGGTGAACAAAATTACTTTACTTCAAAAGCTTCTAGATGGACTGAGCTCATAGAAAAAATATTCTAGACGCTCCCAATCGGGAAAAAAGCTCCTTCTAATCAACGTCTATCAGGGCGTTTTCTAATCCATGATATAATTTATTTAGGTGACAAGGAGGTCATTATGAAGATGAATGTGTGGATTCTTTTTCTTGGACTCTTCGCGTTATCGGGTTGTAGCACTATTGAGAGCAACGACCAAAGTGAAGTTCTCCGAGAATTTAACAAAAGATTTTCGAGAATGGAATTTAGGGAACCCCGAGACAGCGCTGGGAACCGAATCTAAAAAAAGGGGCTTGAGAAGGCTCCTTTTTTAATACCTCAACCAGTATGGTATATTTCCTAATTCATTTTCCGGATTATATTTTAAATTTACCAAATTACTAAATTCTCGGTCCATAAACATTTCTCTATGTCGTATAAGAGTTTGTTCATCTCTTCTTTTCGCTTCATAACATTCATCAGAAGGACCATAGGTTTTTCCAGAACAAATTGAAACTTTAACATCTTCAAGGTTTTCAACCTGTTTTAAAATCCACTTTTTTAAAGGTATCGGTCTATAAGCATGAAGAGCGGGGTCACTTACAAGAACCAAATCGTTTGATCGAAATATTGGAGCAACGTGATACTACCATCTTACGTAACCTTGACCAGAGTAAGGTGTTTTAACTTTTAATTTTCCGAAAACGAAAACTTTATTAATTTCTACATCCTTTTTCTCAAAGTATTTCGTCATGTATTCAGCCCTCATAAAGCATCCATCGTGAGGATATAACCAAGTCAGTCTTCGGGGAAAGTCTGTGTCTTTTCTAAAAGCTCTTGTATCTCTTACATTTCGAAATAATTTCATCTGCACGGATCGACTTCTTAAATTCGTAAGTTTATCTAAATCTAATTCTCTAAGAGGAACAGCAGAATCGAGTGCGGTTGGTGCACTGGGATTTATAAAACCTTCATTGAGCTTCAAATGTCTTTTGATTGCTTCTCTTGCGCTAACGCCCGCTGGTCTCCTAGCTGAGTACCGAGCAAGCTCATTAGAATAAACGTTGGAATAAATAATTAAAGCAACTATTATTTTATAAATATTCATTTCAACCTTTAAAAAAGAAGCTTTTTTAAGTCAGTAATTCTTTCTATTCCTGAAATACACACATCGTACTTTTTTTGAATTTCATCATTTAAGTAACTGCTCGTTATAAGCTTCTCATATTTCAAAAGATCCATTTCCTTAATTCTCGATTCCATCATAGGTGCCTTTCGGATTTCACCTGTAAGGCCAACCTCTGCAATGAGAACTGTTTTTTCATCAAGGGGTTTCGAGTAATAAGAACTCAAGATTGCTGCAATAATCGCAAGATCGCTATCTCGCTTAGAAAGCTTAATTCCACCAACAACGTTCACATAGATATCATGAAAACCAAGAGGAATTTCAAAATACTTTTCAATAATAGCAACAAGCATGGCGAGACGATTATTATCAATACCTTGAGTGGTTCTTCGACCATTTCCATATTTGTTTTCAGTTACTAGCGCCTGGGTTTCAACAAAGATACTTCTGGTCCCTTCAAGTACACAAGTAATTGAACGGCCGAAAGCTCCTTGGAAACTTTTTTCCAGAAAATATTGTGAAGGGTTGTGAACTTCGCCTAATCCATTTTCTGTCATTTCAAAAATGCCGACTTCGTAAGTATTTCCAAAGCGATTTTTTTGAACTCTTAAAAGCCTATAGAAATTATTTTGATCACCTTCAAAGAAAAGAACAGTATCCACCATATGTTCAAGAACTTTTGGCCCAGAAATTCCCCCCTCTTTCGTAACATGCCCAATAACAAAACAGGTAATTCCCAAAGCCTTAGCATGATTCATAAGATCATAAGTAACTTCTCGAACTTGAGAAACTGTACCCGAAGCAGAAGTGAGTTCATTTGATACCGTCGTTTGAATTGAATCTAGAACAAAAAACTTTGGTTTTTTATCTTTAATAACTGCTAAGATCTCCTGCCATTGAGTTTCATGGAGAATAAGAATATTTTCAGAGTCTACCCCTAATCTCTTGGCACGATCAGCAATCTGAGATTCACTTTCCTCGCCACTCACATAAAGCAGAAGATCATTCGGGTTATTTTTTGCTACTTTTCCACATACTTCTAAAAGCAATGTGGATTTTCCTATACCTGGCTCACCTCCAAGCAAAGAAAGAGACCCAATTGTTAAACCACCACCTACAACTCGATCAAACTCTTCAATTCCTGTTTTGATTCGATCATGTTCAATTGAAGTAACTTCAGTAATCTTTTTTGCTTCCCTTCTTCCTCGAACAGCTCCGGGACTCGACTTTGTTTGCTTCGTAAGTTTTTCAACTTCAAGAAGACTATTCCATTGACCACAGTCAGGACATTTTCCTTCCCATTTAGCCGTTTTGTATCCACAACTCTGACATTCAAATTCCGTTTTTATTTTTGCCATATTAATCCATCAGCTTCATAAGTTTCGTTTCATTAATAATCGGTATCTTGAGTTCTTGAGCCTTTTTAAATTTTGATGAACTACTCTCTACATCATTTGTTACAACAAAATCAGTCTTGGTTGAGACACTAGAGACGATCTCACCGCCTTGATTTTTAATCATTCTTTGAATCTCACTTCTTTTCATAGAAAGAGTACCAGTAATACAAAACTTTTTACCAGAAAGACTTCCATCTGACTGGTTATTTTCCATTTTAGAAACAGTAAAACCTTTTTTGAGCAAAGCCTTAATCAATTTATGCTTTGTTTCAAGAGAATCCACGAAGTCATTTGCCGATTTTTCCGCAAATCCCTCAATTGAAGCCAGTTCATCTTTAGTGATGTTCATAAACTTCTCAACCGTGTTAAAGCCAGCAAGGGCTATCTTTTCACACTTCTGACTCCCGCCCCCTGCAATTCCCAGAGCACTCATAAACTGTATTAGCCCAACCTTTTTAGATCCTTGAATATTTTCATAAAGTTTATTAGCCATTTTTTCTTTGGTTTTATCGAGTGTCAGAAGATCTTCAACAGTTAAATCATATAATGAAGGGATATCTACAACTAATCCGACCTTAATCATCTCCCCTAACCTCTTAGAACTAAGATCATCAATTCCGATTGTAGAAACAAAGTACTGAATCGCTACAAGGTTCTTGGCCGGGCAATCATCATTAACACAAAGAAGTCGAATATCATCAATAACAACTTTCGAATTACAACTAGGACACTTCTCTGGAAATTTCTGTTCGGATTTTGATTTTTTTACAACTCTTAAAAATTTGGGAATAACTTCGCCTGAGCGAACAATTTCAATTTCATCACCTTTTTTCAATTCTTCAGCAACTACCATTCCGTAATTATGAAGCGTCACACGCGAAACCATTGCCTGACTCAACTCAACGGGCTCAACCAGTGCAACAGGTGTTAAGGTTCCATTTCTTGAAACACCCCATTCAATATCAAGAATCTTTGTAATCTTCGTATCGCCCTGAAACTTGTAAGCCATCTTGTAGCGCGGATGATGGGCCGTTTCTCCGAGCTTTGAATGAAGAGAAATGTTATTAATAGTGAATACGAGTCCATCAATAAGGTAATCTCCTTCCTCCATGAAGTTTTGAGCTTCCTCTATTCTTTTTTCTATGTCTTTTTTTGATTTATTGAGATGAAACCCAGGTGTATCAAATCCTAGTTTTTTAAGAATTTTAAATTTTTCAAATTCGGAATCAGGATTTAGCTCGTCAGATAAAAGTTCAAAAGCTTGAAACCGAAGATACTTAGAAAGATGAAGGTTTTCTTTTCTTCCCAATAAACCTGCAACTATATTTCTTTTTGATGTGGGCTTAGGGAGTTCTTCCTTTTCCATTTGCTTAGATAGTTTCAAAAAATCACTATCCGTACAGTAAATCTCACCCCTAACTTCTAGGTTGTGACTATCGTTGATTCGGTTGGGTATTTCATCAATGTATAGAGCTTTTTCTAGAATGTTTTCACCAAAAGATCCATCTCCTCTCGTTTTGGCGATCTTCAAAACCCCTGACTCATAAACAATAGAACAACTTGAACCATCGATCTTATACGTGCTCACGAGTTCATTGTTTCCCATCCATTTCATAAACTTATCAAGGTCATAACACTTATCAAGACTAAGCATCTTTTGGGCGTGTTTAACCTTGTTTGATGACTTTACGGGAGCTCCTACAATGCTTAATACGGGGCTTTTCGGTGCAAGAGATTTGAGTTCTTCTTCAAGTTTATCAAAGTCTTCGTCAGAAATCGTCGCTTGGCCTTGATAATAAAGCTCTTTGTGTTTAAGAATTTCTTTTTCTAGTTTTTGAATCTTATTTAAGGTCATGGATTAAAATAAATATGAGACACCAACTTTGAAAGTTGAGTCCTGAAACTGCAGATCTCTAAAAGAACTTCCGCCAGATTTAAATTTTGCTTTGTTCGATGTAATTTGTAGCGCGGCATCTATAAACAATATCGGATTCCATTTAAACCGTGATCCTAATTCAAACTGAAGACTTGAGGTAGAGCTTGTTGAGTTTTGAATCTCATCCGAGTCGTTAAAATTAGCATCCATTATAACTTCTGCTCTTGCAAAGGCCCTTGTATCTTTCATGATGGGCATATCAAATTTAATTCCACCAATAAATCCACCGAAATCTGCCGCTCCAAACCCATCTGCTGATGACAGGTCAAGAGCGTAGCTATATTTTGCCCAACCCGTATAGACATCAAGTCTTGGCCCATAGAAAAACCGCATTGGAAGGAATCTATAACCTCCGATGAGTTTAATAACACCTGGTTGCATTCCATAGCTACTCCGCGAAAGTCCTGTTGAAGCCTCTTTTAAGTTTCCAAATCGCTGCCCATATTCAAAAATTGCGAAATAATTTCTTGTAATCCATGCTTCTGCTCTGAGACTGACGCCCAATAAAATTCCATTCGCTTTTTTCTGAGAACTCAACCCACCAGATTTAACACTATGATCCCCTCCTTCAATAAAGAGAGTCCCTATTCCAAGTTTTCCAAATTTATTTTCTTCTATTTCTTCTTTCGTAAACTCAGGCTTTTCTTGCTTGGGATTATTCTCAATAATGATCCAATCACCTTTATTAACTCCGTAGTTTCCACGGTAAACCTTAATAACCCCCACTGCTTGATCACTGGAGAAATTAAAAACCTTACCCTTTCCAATCAATTCGCTTTCCCATTCTACTACCGAATTAAGGAGTGGATGCTTTTTATATTTAATAAATTTTCTTATCGTAAAACTCTGTCCTACTTGAAAATTTCGAGATCGACCAACATCAAAAGTAATTTGATCACCAAGAACCCCTACAACCATTCCGTCATAAGGAATAATTTTTGAATACTCTCTTAGCCAATCTCTGATTGTTAAGTTGATAGCCTCTATGTTTTCACTTTTAACAAGAGTACTGTTTTCATAGTACTTAACTTCACCGTTATCACCATAAACAAAAAGCCTGACTCTTATTCCATCAACAACACCCTCAATTTTGATTCTAATTATTGAACCAACGTTAAGTTTCTCTGAGACAGTTTTTAAAACTTCAGGCTTATCTAGATAAGTATCAAGCTTATCTCTATAATTTGTGAAAACATCTAATAATTCAGTGTTAGACTTGTAATTACACCAAGTGCTCGAACGAAGATCTCCCTGAGTAAAATCGAAAACCTTATAAGCAATCGCACCGTCGACATTGTCGACAACCGGTAACAATGTACAACGCTTCATATTTCTATGAGCAAAACTTGAGAGAGAAAAAAGCACTACCAAACTAGTGCATAGGTATTTCAGGCAATTCAACATTTTTTGGTTTTTTTCTCATTTGTTCTTCGTAGAGATCAACAAGCATTCTGAGTTCTTGATTCTCTTCTTGAAGACTTTTTATTTTATCTAAAAGTAATTTATTATCGGATTTGGTTTCAACGGGTTCAGAATAATTGGATACCCAAATAAAATACTTACCTTTTTCTTGCTTATATTTTACTCGACCAGCTTTGATGTATCGCCTGATACTTGAAATAGACACATCTCTATGCTGTGCATAGTCTAGAATGGATAACCACTTTCCTTGCTGATTTATTTCCATATTCTAGTAATATAATAAAAGAGAGAGATTTAACACAAAACAAAAAATATTTATGACACAAGAAGTCCTGAACTCATTTAAAAATAAAAAAATTGGCCTCGTAATGTCTGGTGGTGTTGTTAAAGCAGCTGCCTGGCACCTCGGAGTTAGTCTCGCCCTAGAAGAACTAGGTTTTCGTCTCGGAGGCTTCAATAAAGTCCGTGAGAAAGACGATGAACTCAATATTAACACATACGTCGGCTCAAGTGCCGGGGCGATGATTAGCACTTATTTTGCCAATGGCTTTAGTCCACATGAGATTATCGACGCTACTATCGGTAAAAAAGGAAAACTCAGGGCTGTTGGTTACAAAGACATGCTCTACTTAAAAAGACCTGATATTAAAACCAAGAAGCCAGAGTTTTTTGATCCTCTTGAGGGCTTCCCTTATTTAATTAAAAAAATCGTTAAACCCTTTCTTAGCACTTCTGGTTTCTTCTCAACAGAAGGGTTAAGGAAGTACCTCATTGAACATGTCCTTAAGGCCGAAGACTTTGATGGACTTGATGTAGACCTCTTTGTCGTAGCCACTCAACTCGATAGCTCTAAAAAAGTTATTTTTAGTAAATATAATTACCCAAATCCTACTCATGATTCTACTTCTCATTATTATACAGATACTAAAATTTCAGATGCTGTTGCTGCCAGTATGGCCGTACCTCCTTTTTACACCCCTTTTCCTATTAAAAATGAAAGAACAGGCGACGTTGACTATTATATTGATGGAGAAATTCGAGACACTCTTTCAACCCACGTTGCAATTGATAATAACTGCGAAATTATTATCAGTTCCTGGACTCACACTCCTTATCACTTTCATGACGAGATCGGTTCTCTTGCCCACTATGGAATTCCAAGCATTGCAATACAATCAATTTTCCTAATGATTCAAAAAAAGATTGTTACTGCTAGGGCTCAATTTAAAACTGCGGAAGACTTGCTTAAAACAGTTCATTCTTATATGAAAACAGAAAACTTTAGTGAAAGGCATAGCAAAGAAATTATTCGAATCCTTGAATCGAAACTTAGTTACAAAGGTAATTTGAAGTTCATTGATATCTACCCTGATCACAAAGACTATAGAACCTTTTTCACCAACCAATTTTCATTAGAATCAGATGCCATGGCCCTTGTTATCCGTCAGGGCTATAAGAAAACAATGCAAGTTTTTAATGATTTATCTGAGGTTTAAACCTTCAACTGTGTACGAACTGTCACAGACTGAAAGTATATGATCTTGAGTATCATCTAGGTATCCTAGATGAATGTTTACGTATCCTGTACCTTCTCCAATAACAAAAATTTTCTTTGAGTCTTTTCCAAACTCACTATAGAATTTTCCATCTGAATCAAAGGCGTGATACTCAGTATGCATAATTTTACTTTCATCTCCTTCAGAAATAATACCCTCACCTTTTAAGTTAATCAGGTCGAGTTCTTTATCATGAGGAAGATTAATCTGAATCACACATAAACTTTCTGGGTTTCTTACGTCTAGCTTTTCAAAAACTTCTTCTTTGAATGCTAGAGAAGGTACTTCAACTCTCGAAAGACTTGAACCTATACCTACGTCAATATTGGCTTTATTATAGATTTGAAAATAGGCTCTTGAGCCCGATGGAACTAAAACATCTTTGAACTCATAGGCGTTCACGCCTCGCTTCGAACTTTTCTCATTCAAATACATCTGAACAATCTTGCTCTCTGGAAGATCTAAAGGCGCGCTCGATGTTCCAAGAATTGTTCTTTCGTTCAAGGATAAGGTTATATCTCTTAACTTTGCATCAGATCTTTCATAATAAATAACAGAGTTTTGTAAGGTTACATCTTTAAAACCTTCACCTTCTCCGTCGTCAAACCTCAACGTAATATTCCCTGACTCTAAACCTGCATAAAGTTCATAACTGGCTTGGCTTCTTTTTTCCACAAGTCTAAATTCTGAGTCAAAGTAAAACGGAGTCACTTCAATATTTTCAGGACTTACGACAATTTGATCATCAATTTTAATAAGAATTGAAGCCTTGAACTCGTCAATCTTGTTGTCATCAATAAAGTCATACCAAAATTTTCTTGAAAGCATTGGTACCAAGTATTGTGATGTTTCATTTTTATGTATTGAAAAATCAACAATGGTTGAAATAAAGTCTGCACTTGCAACACGACCTCTTCTCACCCCAGATTCACTATTTAGAGAGTGATCTAATTTAATAAATCCTTCGTATGCTGAATCAATTCGCTCCCCGCTATCTGCGAAGTCTATTTCAAATGGCGCCATTGATGAATCTTCTTTATCTCCATAGACATAGAGAACTTCTACTTCTAAAGCTGAAGAGCTTGTTGAAAATGATTCCTTCCCTTTGTAGTCATCTTTCTTTTCGGTTTCATCAGAAATATTAGGGATGTTCGGAACAGTGCTTGCAAGCGTGGCCGGATCTTGTGGAGGAGTCGCTCTAGCAACTCTTTCATCATTATTAAATGTCCACTTTCTTGGTTTCGTCTTTGCTGGTTCTACGGGGGCACTTTGAGTAGTCAAAACTGGAGCTATTTTGTTTGAGTACTCAGGCTTGCTTTCTTTTGCTTTGACTGGTTCCGTAGGGGCAGTTGAGTACTCACCCTCCGCTGAGTAGTCATAAAACACTAAGTCATCAGTTTTCTCTTTCTTTACGGGCACAGCATCCGTTTTTACGGCCTTTTCAATCTCTTGCTCAGGAACTTTGGACAATTCCTTATCACTGATCGGTTCTTCAATAGCTTCATTTTTATTAATGCTCTCACTCGCCTCAACAACAAGCAGTTTTGGCGCTTCTTTTTTAACAACTTTTTCTGGCTTAATTATTTTGAAATCTTTTTTGTTAGCACTGTATCGATAGGTCAATTCATCATTAACAATTTTTTCTTCATCAAGAACAACTTCAAAAAGTTCTTCTTCAATTGCCTTTTCAATTACCGGCTCTGTTTCAGCAACCTCAACCCCGGAAGTTACTTCAGTATAATAAGTTTCTTTAAGAACATTATTTGCAATTGCAACCAGGTCTACTGCCTCAATGGAAACTTCTACTTCGTAACCATAGTGAACAAATTTATCTTCAGAATCAATTACCATATTATCTGTTGCAATTTCGTCTGGTGCATAGAGTGGCTCAGAGTAAGCTTGTGGCTTTTTATTTTCTACCGTCTTTTTTTCAATTATTTTTTTAGTTTCTTTTTTCTCTTCTTTTTCTACTTTCTCAATTTTTTCAACTTTTTTACTTTCTCGGTTGTACATAATTTTCTGACTAACCTCGGCCATGAGCTCGTTAGATTTTTCAGAAATTTTCTGTAAAACATTTGGCTTTGATTTTTCTTCTGTTTTTACCACTGTCGTTTCCGTTACTTTCTCTGTAGCCGGAATACGAGTTTGCTTCGTTACCTTAATACTGGTTTTAATGGCTTTTTTAACTGTTTTATTAAGACCCTGGTCAACGACATAGAAAAGGTAGGCACTACCCAAACAAGCGATCAATAATAGGGATATTAGAATCTTACGTAACATAAAGTTACTTATTATTTTAAAGCAACTCTGACTTCATAAAAGAAAAATATCAATGATTTCAAAAGATTGTGATTACCCAACACTGAGTAGTCACTGACTAATCAGACTAAGCTCCTCGGAGATATCCGATTTCAATTCGAGTTTTTGCTCGCTCCAACTTTCGTTGAAACTTAATCATTTCAACTTCTGTAAGACTCTCTTCACCCTTAAGCTTTTTTTCTGCTTTTTCGAGTGCTCGCTTCGCTCGATCTATATCGATTTTGTCAGCTGTTTCAGAAGTCGAAGAAAGAATAGAAATTTTATCACCAAGAATTTTGCAAGTTCCGTGAGTGATTGAGTAATACTTTTTAGTTTCACCTTTCCGAACCGTAAGAATTCCTGTTCCTAGAGTTGTAAGGACGTGAGTATGGTCAGGGAGAATATTTATTTCCCCTCGGCACGTTGGAATGAGAACCTCGTCACATTCAACGTTTTTTACGATCGCACCATTTGGAGTTAATAGATCTAATGTAAACACTCACGTCCCCCTAAGACTAGTTGCCTTCGTTTGCTAGTTTCTGAGCCTTTTCTTTAACTTGCTCAAGACTTCCTACAAGATAGAAAGCTTGTTCTGGAAGATCATCCACTTCACCGGCCAAGATAGACTTGAACGCAGAAATTGTATCTTCAATTTTAACGAACTGACCTTTAAGACCAGTAAACTGCTCAGCAACAAAGAATGGCTGAGAAAGAAATTTTTGAACTTTCCGTGCTCTAGCAACAGTAAGTTTATCTTCCTCTGAAAGCTCATCCATACCAAGAATCGCGATGATATCTTGAAGTTCTTTATACTTTTGAAGAGTTTCCTGAACCGCTCTAGCAGTTGCATAGTGCTCTTCACCAACAATATCAGGCGTAAGAACAGTTGAACTTGAACTTAGAGGATCAACGGCAGGATAAATTCCAAGCTCGGCAATCGATCTTGAAAGTTCTGTTGTTGCATCTAAGTGAGCAAATGTTGTAGCCGGAGCCGGATCCGTATAGTCATCCGCCGGAACGTAAACCGCTTGAATCGAAGTAATCGATCCATCGTTTGTTGATGTAATTCGCTCTTGCATATCTCCCATCTCAGTAGAAAGAGTTGGTTGGTAACCAACGGCAGATGGAATCCGTCCAAGAAGGGCCGAAACCTCTGAACCTGCTTGTGTAAAACGGAAAATATTATCAACAAAGAAAAGAACATCTTGTTTTTCTTCATCACGGAAATATTCAGCAAGTGAAAGACCTGTTAGCGCAACTCTTGCTCTCGCTCCTGGTGGCTCGTTCATCTGACCATAGCAGAGTGCGGTCTTTGTAATAACTCCAGACTCTTTCATTTCTTCGAAAAGGTCGTTTCCTTCTCTTGTTCGCTCACCAACTCCAGCAAAAACTGACATACCACCGTGTTGAGTAGCAATGTTATTAATAAGCTCCATAATAAGAACGGTTTTACCAACCCCGGCACCACCGAAAAGACCAATCTTTCCACCTTTTAGGTAAGGTGCAAGAAGGTCGATAACTTTAATCCCTGTGAAGAACGGCTCTAACTTCGTTGACTGAGCTTCAAATGAGGGAGCTGGTCTGTGAATTGAATAGGACTTTGTATTATTGATTGGTCCCGCTTCATCAACTGGCTCACCAATAACGTTAATAATTCGGCCAAGAACTTCTCGACCAACCGGTGCCTGAATCGGTGCCCCTGTATCTTTAACAGGAATTCCCCTTGCAAGACCTTCTGTTGCATCCATCGCAATCGTTCTAACAACGTTATTACCAAGATGTTGAGCAACTTCACAAACAAGGTTGAAATCTCCACCCTCGATTGTCGTGTTTGTCATTCTTAATGCGTTTTTGATCGCTGGTACATTTCCACTTGGAAACTCAATATCAACAACCGGACCCAAAACCTGTTTAACAATTCCCATGTTCTCAGACATGTTTTTCTCCTTAACCGTTCAGAGACTCTGCACCGGATACAACTTCAATAAGTTCAGTCGTAATCGCTGCTTGTCTCAATTTATTCATTTTTAGTGTTAATTTTCTAATCATATCCTGACAGTTCTTAGTCGCATTCTCCATCGCAACCATTCTCATCCCGTGCTCACTGGCAAGGCTATCAAGCATCGCTGTGAACAAAGAGTTGATATAAACTTCAGGAACCATTGTATCGAGAATTTCAACCGCCGTTGGCTCGTATTTAAAATCAAAGGGATACTTGTCCATGATTTCTTTCTTCACCTCAGTCGGAAGACTAAAAGGAAGAACTTGCTCAACTGTTGGATGACAAGCCATCGCTGATTCAAAAGAATTATAAACAACGAAAACCTTTCCAACTTCACCAGTCGTAAAGCCTTCTGCGAATTCCATTGCAATCTTTCTAATCTCGTCAAAGCTTGGATCTGCTTTTTCAAAAGTAAAAGTTTTTCCAACGTTTACTTTATTGCCAATCACTTCTTTTGCTTTTTTTCCAATATAGTGAACCTTGATATCAAGGTCTTGATTTTCATCAACGAACTTTCGAACCGTTTTTACGATTTGTGAGTTATAAGCACCACAAAGACCTTTATCTGAAGAAATCACAAGCATATGAGCTCTATTGTTTTCCTCATTTTCTTTGAAGTATTCGTGCTCATAACCTTTCGTAATCGCCGAAACAACTCGAACCGTCTCTGAAAGTTCCGAAGAATAAGGTCGAAGGCCAAGGATTCTTCCTTGCGCTTTTGAAAGCTTCGCTGCTGATACAAGCTTCATTGCACTTGTGATCTTAAGCGTACTCTTCGTACTTTTAATTCGTTTTTTCAGGTCTTTAATATTTGCCATGAATTACTCGTACTTATTAACCTCATTGAAGTTTTTAATCGCTTCAGTAAGTTTGGATTCAATATCTGCTGTAATCGCACCTTCTGATCTCAATGAACTCATAACATCTGAATGTCTATTGTTCATGAAATCTAAAAGATCTTTTTCCGCAGCTTTAACTTTTTCTTTTGGAATACCGTCTAGAAAACCTTTTGTTCCTGCATAAATAACAACAACTTGCTCATAAACATCATAAGGCGTGTACTGACCTTGTTTAAGAAGCTCTACAAGCACTTCCCCTCGTGAAAGCTGTCTTTGAGTTGCTTCGTCAAGATCCGAACCAAAAGCAGCAAAAGCCGCAAGCTCTCTAAACTGAGCAAGATCAAGTCGAAGTGTACCAGCAACTTTTTTCATCGCTTTAACTTGTGCAGAACCCCCAACCCGTGAAACTGATAGACCAACGTTAACCGCTGGACGAACACCCGAGTTGAAAAGATCGGCCTCAAGATAAATCTGACCATCAGTAATCGAAATAACGTTTGTTGGAATATAAGCAGAAACGTCACCCTCTTGAGTTTCAATAACCGGAAGTGCCGTAAGTGAACCTGCTCCAAGCGCATCACTTAATTTACAAGCTCTCTCAAGAAGTCTTGAGTGAATATAGAAAACGTCCCCTGGGAAAGCTTCTCGTCCCGGAGGTCTTCTCAGTAGAAGTGAAAGCTGTCTATAGGCTTGTGATTGCTTTGTTAAATCATCATAGATAATGAGTGCGTGCTGATTATTATCTCTGAAGTACTCACCCATCGCACACCCTGAGTATGGTGCAATAAATTGAAGTGGTGCCGACTGAGATGCTGTCGCAGAAACGATTGTTGTATATTCCATCGCTCCAGCTTCAGTTAATTTTTGATAAACCTGACGAACCGTTGATTGCTTCTGTCCAATCGCAACGTAAACACACTTAACGTCTTTACCTTTTTGATTGATGATCGTATCGATCGCAACCGCTGTTTTACCAGTCTTTCTATCCCCAATGATAAGCTCTCGCTGACCCCGACCAATTGGAATCATCGAATCAATCGCTTTAATACCAGTTTGAAGGGGTTCATGAACTGATTTTCTTGCGATAATCCCAGGAGCTTTCGTTTCAACTTTTTTAAAGTTCGTAGAACCAATCGGTCCCTTCCCATCAATCGGATTACCAATTGGATCAACAACACGACCAAGAAGCTCTTCCCCTACAGGAACCTCAACGATTTTTTCTGTTCTTTTAACAGTTGAACCTTCTTTAATTCCTCTATCATCCCCAAGAACCGCAACCCCAACGTTGTTATTCTCAAGGTTAAGAACCATTCCTTTCGAACCATCTTCAAATTCTACAAGCTCTCCAGCAAGAACGTTTTTTAGTCCGTAAACACGAGCAACACCATCTCCGATAGTGAGAACCGTTCCAACTTCATTAACTTCTAGCTTTGCTTCAAAGTTCGAAATCCGATCTTTAATGATCGATGTAATTTCTTCTGGTCTAATTGTCGTTGTACTCATTAATAATTCCTCTTTAGAACATTATGGTTTTTTTAAAACTTTCTAATTGATTATCTAAACTAGCGTCGAGTAGGTAATCATCAACCTTTACTCTATAACCCGCTGTAATTTTGTCTGATTGAACATAATCAAGCTCTGGTTCTTTTCCAAGCTTAGCCTTTAAAAATGTTTTAAGTCGTGTCTTAACAGCTTCATCGATTTGAGTTTCACTCCCCTCGATGGTTCCTCTAATGAACCCCTTCGCGTGATCATCAGCAACAACAACTTCCTTATAAACAATATTAAAAAGCCCCATTCTTTTTTCTGTTACAAGAAAAGAAAGGAAATTTTTCACAACTTTATTGAGGCCGATTTTGGCAGTTACATCGCCAAGAACTGCAAGCTTTTCTTCCTCTGTAAAAGCATCAAAAAACAAGACACACTCAAGATCATTGCTCGTATTTAAAACGGCAACGAATTTTTCTAGTTCTGCTAGTAGGTCAAAGTTCTCAGACTTCGCAAGTGCGATAACTGAGTTAGCGTAAACCTTTGCAATATCTCTTTCTTTCATTACTTAAGCCCCTGCATAAGCTTCGATTCAACATTACTCTTAAGCCCACCCTCAGACTTAACTGTGCTCTTAGCCTTACTAACGATAAGGTCTACAAGCTCACTATTTAAAGCAGTAATATATTCATGCTTTTGCATTTCGATTTTGCTTTCAGCATCTTCCTTAAGCTTCGCAATTCTTTCTTCGTTTTCTTTTGCTTTTTCAGCTTTATATTTCTCAATTTCTTTTTGTGCTTGAGTTTTAATTTCTTCGATTGTTTTTGAAAGAGTTTGATTTTTCTTTTCTTGTTGCTCAAGCTTCATCTCAGCTTCGTGCTTAAGAGTTTGAGCTCTTTCCGCCGTTTCTTTTACTTCTTTATGCTTACTCGTGAAATGCTTTCTAAATACAGGTGTTAACTTGTAACCAAGAAAGCCAAATAACACTGCAAAGTTTAAAAAAGGAGGAATGAGATCAACAGGTGATCCATGCCCTCCGCCGCCAGCAGCGAAGGCAACAGAAGCCACAAGAGAACTTAAAAGAATAACTACCTTACTCATTATTTTAAGCCTTTATCTTTTCAATTAATTGGTTTGCGAATTCATCAGTCTTCGAAAGTACAACATCTCTTTGTTTACTTAGTTCAGATACAACTTCCGCCTTAGACTTTTCAACATAGTCATTCACTTCTTCTTCATTTTTCTTATAAACCTGAGCTAACTGACTATCGATTGATTTTTTTTCAGTATTTTTTGTTTCTTGAATTTCTTTATAAGTTGTATCGATTTTTTTCTCATAAACTTCTTTTAACGTTTCAAACTTCTCAACAAGCTCATTCGCAGAGTCCTCAGTTTTTGATGTCTTTTGAATACGAAGCTCAATAACGTGCTTGAGCTGATTAAAGAAAACAAATTTTGCAATTAAGTAGAGAACAACAACAATTGCAAACTGGGTAAAAATGCTGGAGTTGAGGTTGAGTTGGTCGAGTATCTGGTAAACTTTTTCCATCTTTGGGAAACCCTTTCAAAAGCGCTAGAAATTAGAACCCAAAAAATATGCGTAATAGCCATAATCGTCAAGCAAAACCTCATTAAACCTTGTTTTTCTAGTAGTTTGCGATGCAAGGAATTCGTTCAAAAAATATTTTAGAGAAGGAGAATTTTGCTGAGAAACCGAGGCGTATGAGTGAAATACTCCGCAGGTTTCGAAGTAAAAGTTCGACGCACTATAAAATAAATTTTTGAACGAATTTAATCAGCTTTGATGCGAGTTTCGCCGTGAAAGATTACGCCTTCCTCAACGATCAAGTTCGGACTTGTAACTGTTCCTTCAAATCGGGCCGGCTGTCTCATTTCAACGCGAGCTCCCGCTTGTAAGTTTCCTTTTACAGTTCCAGAAATAATGATGACTCCTGCTTGAATATCCGCATTTATTACGGCGCTATCTGTTATGATCAGTGTGTCATTTGAAAAAATTGATCCAGTAAACTCACCAGCAATTCGAACCATACCGTGAAAAGAGAGATTACCCTCAAACCGACAACCTTTCTCTATAACTGCCGTGAGGTCTTCGTTTAAAACGTTTTCCATTTTAGTCCATTAAAAATTCAAAGATTCGATTAAATTCCTTCTCATCGTTGAACTTGATTACCAATTCGCCCTTACCATTTTTTCCAGACTTAATGTTGTAATGAAAACCAGTCTTTCTTTCAAGCTTCTGCTTATAAGCATCCAGGCGTTCATTAAACACAAGCTTTCTCTTTGAGCTTGGTGTTTTTTTATCGCTATCACTACTATCAGACTTTAACTCACCTTCAAGCTTTCTAACAGACCAAGATTCCTCAGCAGCTAACTTAGCAAGTTTAACGGCCTTATCATTATCAACTGACCCAAGAACCTTAGCATGACCAAAGCTTAAAACTTCTTTTTGAAGCATAATAAGAACTTCCTTTGGAAGCTTTAAGATTCTCAGGAAATTTGCAATTGAAGATCTTGTTTTCCCAACCTTCTTCGCAACTTCTTCTTGAGTCAACTTGAACTCTTCCATTAATTGAAAGTACGCAAGTGCTTCTTCAACACAGTTAAGGTCAGAACGCTGAACGTTCTCAATAATAGCCATGAGGGCCTTATCTTTTTTTGTTACTCTTTTAATAACAACAGGAACTCGCGAGAGACCTGCAATCTTAGAAGCTCTTAGTCTTCTCTCCCCTGCAATGAGCTCGAATTTTTTATCTTCTTCATCAAAGGTAACAATTAAAGGTTGGATCACTCCGTTTTCTTTAATTGAGTCAGCCAGCTCTTTAAGTTCTTCGTCTTTAAAGACCCTTCTTGGCTGATTAGAATTAGCCTTAATATCTGAAACGTCGACTAGGCTTGGACCTTCAGGAAGTTTTGCGGCTGGTTCTATCGGGGCACTTTTCTCGGCATCCATCATTTCTTTAGCTTTTTCGATGTTTGCTGGTGTCGCAATACTTGTATTGAGTAATGCTCCTAAGCCTTTCCCTAAAACTGATTTTTTAGTCGTCATTTATTATATCTCCTACATTAATCCCATTTCATTAAGCATGTCTTTTTGTTCGGTGCTTTGTTTTTTTGCATGTTTCACTAGCAACTCTTTCGTGAGGGATAAATACATCTCACTGCCTTTAGAGTTAATGTCATAAAGAATGACTGGCTTACCGAAACTTGGGCACTCTGAAAGCTTAACGTTTCTTGGGATAATCGATTTAAAAACTTTATCTTTAAAATGTTCTTGGATTTCAGTTGCAACTTGTTTTGAAAGACTTGTACGTGCATCGTACATCGTTAAAAGAATTCCTTCTAACTCAATCTTAGGATTCAAAGATGCTTTCACTAATCTAACCGTATTAAGAAGTTGTGTTAAACCTTCCATTGCAAAGTATTCAGTTTGCAATGGAACGATAAAACTCGTTGAAGCATTCAATGCATTTACCGTTAAAAGTCCCAAAGATGGTGGGCAGTCGATAATGATATATTCATACTTGTTAAGAAGTGGAGCTATTGCTGCCTTTAACTTCTGCTCTCTTGCAAAAGCACTAACTAACTCTATCTCGGCTCCAATAAGGTTATTATCAGAAGGACATATATCTAGCGTTGAAAGCTCGGTTGAATAAATTGTTTTTTCAATTGGCGCTTCACCAATAATTGCATGATAAATGTTAGCTGCTTCAAAAGTAGAGCCATCTAAACCAAGCCCACTACTAGCATTTCCTTGCGGATCTAGATCCAGAATTAAAGTTTTTCTTTCTGCTGCAGCGAGACATGCAGCTAAATTGATCGCCGTTGTAGTTTTACCTACACCACCTTTCTGATTTGCAATTGCAATTACTTTCGCCATATTTAATTAACCTATTAATTTTGTTAAGTTTTTTTGATTTGTTCTACGTAGAACATTTTTAGATTTCACAATAAAAAACACTCTAGGGTCTCCATTGGAAAGGCTGTATTCCTCTTTGCCCATAATGGACCAATTGTCTTCGATTGTCTCCAACTCTTTCCCCTCTAATGTAAAAAAGTTTGGACCTTTATAAAAACAGATAGTTACATCTTTTTCGACACTAATATTATCAAGTACTTTTTTTACTGTAGCCACCGCTTTGTTCACGACAATTGAGCCCGCAGGATAGAGAAACTCCTCGAATCTTCCGTGAATAAACTTCGTATTTTTTAAACCCAGTGCTTCAGATATTTCCCCAACAACTTTTACTTTTTTATTTCTAGTTTCAATGCCCATAAAAGATACTTCGGGGAATTCATTAGCAAGAGGCAGAACTGGAAAGCCCCCACCAAAACCAATATCAAAGATTTTTGCCCCTATAGAGTCAAACTTAAAATTTCTGAAAGGGATTACGGAATCTTGGTATTGCTTAATCCGAAACTCTTCAACATCAGTGATCCTGGTGAGGTTTATACCCTTATAAGGCCCCTGTATAAGATCGAGATACTTCCGACAGAAGGTATTTTCATCCATTAATAAGCACCACTAGCAATAACGGCTAAACTAGCTGCCCTTAAACCGTTAATTCTCTTTAGTTGACCAAATGTCTCGGGTGAAATCTTCTCAATTCTTCTTTTACACTCAAAAGAAACGTTATCAGAAGCTAAAATCAAAGGAAGATCTAGTTTTTTAGTATCAAGCTTCGCCATTTTCATATACTGCTGATTGGCTCGTTCGATATATCCCTCGTACTTTGCACTAATTGCACAGGTATTTAGAACATCCCAATTCACGGAAATTTTCTCTTTTTCTAAAACAAAGCTAAGAACATCAACCGGGTCTAACCAGGCTAACTTTAATATTTCCCCAAGTGTCAGCTTTCTTTCTTGGCTAACGAGAAACTCATTAAGGCCAAATCGCTCTCCCTCGTAGAAATAATTATTAAATTCTGTTTTTTCTATGAGCTTGTTGATGAGCTTAAATTGGGAAATCATATTCTCCAAATGCCTATCTATGGGCTGGTTTAGCCCAAAGTTGGTCCTATAGGGGTGCATGCGAATAAAACTATTATCTTCTCGTATATACAATCTGTTTTCAGCTCTCGCAGTAAACAATCGATATGGCTCATCCCTTGTATTGGTAATTAGGTCCTCAATCATGACGCCGATATAGCTATTTGTTCTACGTGGAACAACCGGCTCTTTTCCGCTTAATGAAAGGGCTGCATTTAAACCAGCAACCAATCCTTGCCCCCCAGCCTCTTCATATCCGCTAGTTCCATTGATTTGTCCGGCAAAATAAAGTCCCGGGCACGATTTAAGCATTAAAGTATTATCTAATTGAGTGGTATCGACTACGTCATACTCGACGGCATAACCATATTGGATGATTTTTGCTTTCTCGAGACCAGGAATCGTGGCAATAAACTCTTCTTGAGCCTCCTTGGGAAGCGAAGATGAGATCCCACTGGGGTAAACAGTCTCTAAATCAATACCTTCCGGCTCTACAAAAACGTGGTGAATGTTCTTATCAGGGTACCTATAGGCTTTATCTTCAATACTTGGACAGTATCTAGCGCCCATTCCCTGAATTTGACCGTTAAACATTGGGGATTTTTCTTTATTATCCCTGATAATTCCCATGGTTTGCTCATTCGTATAGGTCAAATAACAATTTAGCTGTTCCACGTGGCGGGTAAAAGGGGAGTTTTGGTAATGAAAATTTCTAGTTCTACCATCAGAGGGCTGTTTTTCCATCTTTTCGTAGTTAATTGTCGCCCTATCAAGCCTTGCAGGTGTTCCCGTTTTAAATCTTTGAGGTAAAACCCTGATTCCTTCGAATAATTCCTGCATTTTCAGAGAAGATTCCGTACCTTCTCGCCCACCAAGTGTTGTTTTATCCCCACAGTGCAGCTTTCCGTTGAGAAATGTTCCAACAGTGAGAATAACTTTCTTGGTTCTATAGGTCCGAGCAGATGTTTCCACGTGGAACAATTCAGATTCTTTCCAAATTTTATTAACTTTTTCTTTTATGACTGAAACATGGGGGAGAGAGCTAACAAGCTTTTCTGCATTATTAGAATAAAGCTGCTTATCGATCTGAACACGGGTTGATTGAACGGCAAAGCCCTTTGATTCATTAAGAATTCGATATTGAATCCCGGACATATCAGCAAGTTTTCCCATAAGGCCACCAAGTGCATCGATTTCTCGAACAACTTGACCTTTACCAACCCCACCAACACAAGGATTACAAGGAGCTGAAGCAATACCTACACCAGGCATAGTCAGTAGGGCGGTCTTTAATCCGAAACTTGAACCCATGTTTACGGCTTCAATACCTGCGTGACCACCGCCAATGACAATTAAGTCATATTCCATTTATTTACCTATACAGAAATTATTGAATATATTCTTTAACACATCATCTGTGCTTACTTGGCCAAGGAGTTCATTTACATAAACCTCAATAGAGCCAAGCTCAGAACTAATTACCGCAATATCGCTCGTTTGAGAACACAAGTCTTCGAAATTACATGACATTTCATAAATATTTTTTATTGCTTCGCGGTGTCTAGGGACAGTGAAGGGCTTATTTTTCGTGAGTTCATCAAATTTTTTCGAAACCCTGCCCATAATCTGTTCTGAAATATTATCAACCAATAAATTTGCCCCTATGGAACCATCACCCTCAGGGACTCGGTTATTTTTATCTGTGTGAGTGTAGATCACGAGGTCATATTCGCCATCAACTTTTTCATCTTCTTCGCTATTAATCAAAAGAATTTTATAAAAACAATTCTTTCTAATTTCTTCAGCTCTTTTAACTCCCTCCATTTCAATGGAGTCGTTTGAACTTCTTAAGCCGGCCGTATCAATCAGTTCGAATTGATTATTATTAATCATCAAAGTTTCAGAAATATAATCTCGAGTTGTTCCGGCTTGTTCAGAAACAATAGACCTTTCACGAGTTAACAACTTATTAAACAACGTACTTTTTCCAGCGTTAGGACGCCCAAATAAGCCAATAGAGGGCTTTAAGAGCATTTCTGGTTCTATAGAACCACGTCGATTTAACAGCGTTATATGTGAAAGAAATTCATTAAATTTATCATTAAATATTTTTTTACCAGCTTCCTCACCAACATCTTCTGAGAAATCAGTATTCAATTCAACAGCAGACTTTAAGTCAGTGAATAAATTTTTTAATTTTAAAAATTCTTTTTGAAGTTCACCTTTTAAAAGTCCCATTCCAGAATCTAAGGCAAAAACAGATTTAGCATTCAACAACTGATCAAGACCTTCGACCTGGGAAAGGGAGATTTTTTTATTTCTTAACGCCCGGTAAGTGAATTCTCCCGGTGCTGATTTTCTTAAGTTAAGAGCGTCTGAAAGATGAGAAATCAGCCTTTTTACGTTGATCTGATTCCCATGAACGGCAAATTCATAAACGTTTTCACCCGTATAGCTATTTGGGGCCTTGAAATAGGTCAAAACCGCCTCATCAAGAACCTCATTTTCCTTAATAATTTCAACAACATACGCAACTTTTGGTTCTATGGAACCACTTTTTGAGAGTACAGTTTGGACCGATTCTGGTCCTATGGAACCACTGATTCTAACTACTGAAATAGCCGTATTTTCGAGTTCACCAGTAGAACAGGCAATAATCGCATCTGAGCTGTCATAATATTGAGATAAATCCATTGTTCTGGTCCTGTAGGACCAGATTCTTACCATGAAAAACTTAAATTAGGGAAATTTCGAAAGTTATAGCCACTGAAATAGATCAAAGTTTAATTGATAAACCTCTTCATCCTTAGCATCACCCAAAATGTCATCAAAGGCCTTAAGAAACCCCAAAAAGAGATTTTTTATTTTTTCTTTATCCTCTTTTGAGCATGAAAAACTAATCGCAAGCGAATAATCATCATCTTCAGGATTCATCATTCTTTGAGTTGTTAACTGCCTCATAAGATTTTGATGAGGGACATAAAGATCAGAGCCCTTCTTAAGGTGAACATTGTACTTTGTTAAAACTAATTTAGGTCCAATGTTTTGAACCAACTCCAATGTTCTAAGATTATTTATAATTGTATCTAAATCCTGCTGAGATAGCTTCAAATCATCAATTAGGAGCTCTGGTACAGTTGAATACTTATCAAGCGCAAGTGATACATGGACCAATAAATGTCGTGGATCAAGGTAATAAGACCGTCTTGCCTCATCTTTTGATCGATCTAGTTCTTCTGTTTCAATATGTTCTTCAGTAGAAAGTTTTTTCTTTTGAACGAGCAATAGTGTTTCTTTGATTTCTTTTTTTCGTTCTTCCAATCCTGCTTTTTCGAACTGAGAAAGCTGATAAAGATAGTTCTGCTCTTCACTGGAAAGCCGAAAAAAACGGCCTAAAAGGTAGAGCTGATCTTCACTGAATAACGCTCGTCCAGAAAGAACCTTTGAAAGATAGGGGGGCTGAACCCTAATTTGCTTCGCAATCTGGTTTCTAGAAAGCTTTCCGCCTGAACTTTCTACCTCTTTTAGCTTATCAAGGACATATTTTCTGTAATCTAAGTAGCTGTAAATACTAACTTTTTCCATATAGGAAACATATCGGCAGAAATGAATTAGAAGTTAATACCACTTAATTGACACTTTTTGTTAAATTTTCACTCGCAGCAATCAATATTAATTATTTAAGTAAAATAAAGGAGATCATTATGAAAACTGCAAAACTTAGAAAAATCGCCCTCGCGTCAACACTAGCCTTAACTCTCGTTTCTTGTAAAAGCGAGTCTACAAGGATTATCACTCAACCAAGTGGGAGTAGCACACCAAGTAGCTCATCAGCAGCATTACCCGTTCCAAGTTTTACCCCCTCTGTTACACCGACACCAGCAGCGACACCTGCAAAATCGCCAACACCAGACAATCAAGGAGTCAGAACAGGGAGCGGGGGAGACGGAGTCGCTTGTTACGACGACCAAGGAAAACTAGAAAACGTTTACCTTTGGGATTTTATTGAAGCCGAATACCGAAATGGATACACGCTAGACTTGGGAAGTGAAGACCTAACAGTAAAAGAAAAATTCAACCTAGTTCTTGAGAGAATCTTCAAAAAAATCAAAGGAACAAACCTAGAGAAAAAATGGAGAGAAGATGCTGAAGCTTATCTTGGATTTTTAGAAGGAAAAAAAGTCGAATATCTAAACTCTAAGATGGTTAGTTTTATAAACAAGGGCATTACTTCTAATCCAAAAGTAAATCTTAAAGACCTAAAAGATCTCAGACCAGACATCGATTTCTCAGACAAAAAATGCAAAATGGTACAACTTGCAAAACAAGAAAAAGAGTTTGTTGTCGGAAGCCCACTACTTTTCATTGATGACTATTACTACTCTAGAATGTCCAATGATCACAAGGCAGGATTATTAATTCATGAATTTATTCTCATTCAAATTAATATGGCACAAGCTTTAAGCGATAAAGATACAACCTTCCCGGCTCGTAACTTGACCGCCCTTGCTTCTAGTTTGGATTTCAAAGAACTTAATCCTGAGGCAATGGAATTAATGTTGAGTCAAAGTAAGCTCATTGAACATATGGACTTTCAAGAAGATCCAATGCATGGGAACTCGGGATATGTATCAGGATATGTCTTGGCTGAGAAAAACTTTGATGACGAATGGAAAAGATTCACCGGCTACACAAATCTAAATATTTATACTTCGGGGATAATAAATGAAAAAGGTGAGTCAATCATAATTGATGTTGAGGCCAGCGAGGTAAGTATTTACAAAAACCAAATTAGCTCATTTGGTTTTTCAACGGATAAAAGTTTTAGAATTAATTCACTAAATGATGAAAACAACTCTCTTGAAATTCCAGTTAAAAGCGTAGAGTCAAACCTTGTAGTCAATTCTGATAATGGTGAAACATATGCAGAGCCTTGTGAAATTAACCTTCAATTTGGAGTTAGAGGTGATGGTGTTGTATCAAGGGACCTTGGGGTCAATTGTCTTGGTTCTGATATGAAAATTAAGTACAACGACCAAGAAATCACTTTTGCGAAAAACGGTAGATTAGGATTAAGTTACGCACATAATGGGCTCAGCTATGTTAAATCAGGTACTGTTTATGGCGGACAAACTTTTCAAAATCCCAATGGAGAAATTGTTAAAATCGGTACCACAGGTACATGCACTGCTGTTTACGTACACTTTGCCTTAGATGATGCTGGTAAACCGTCATTTAACCTTCAAAGTTATGACGACAACGATGAATGCCCAATACTAAAAAAAGCTGAATAACTAAAAAAGGGGCCTCAAAAGGCCCCTTCTTCTCATATTAATTTCAATTAAATTCTAAAGTAATGACTCAATCTCATACATCGTCTGAGCGAATGATTCCTCTTTGTTCTGCATCGTTTTGATTTTATTCACTCCATGCATAACCGATGTATGATCTCTTTTTCCGAAATACTCACCAATCTCAACCAAAGTCGCTTTAGCAATATAATAGCTGAAATACATGGCAACGTGACGAGCAAGCGTAATATCTTTATTTCTTGCTTTTGATCGAATATCTGGAACTGGGATTTTATAATAATTTGAAACTGTCTTAGCGATGGTTTCAACGTTTACTGTTTTCTTTTCATCTTCTTCATTAAGCTTTAATTGCTCTTTAGCTGTTTCAAGATCGATATCAACATTGAAAACTGAAGAGTAAGCACCAAGCTTAATAAGAGATCCTTCAAGCTCACGGATATTGCTCTTAATACAACTAGCAATAAGATTCACAACATCATCAGGAAGATAGATATCTTCTTCAATCGCTTTCTTCTTTAAAATAGCAATTCTTGTTTCAAGATCCGGTTGTTGGATTTCGACAACCAGAGCAGAGCTCAGTCTTGTTTTAATACGGTCTTCGATCCCCGTAATATCTTTCGGATCCTTATCAGAGGTGAAGATTAACTGTTTTTTCTTTCTCTGAAGCTCATTGAAAACATGAAAAAACTCATTCTGAGTTCCCGTTCTGTTTTTAAGCTCGTGAATATCATCGATCATAAGAACATCGATCATTTCAGAGTATTTCTTTCTGAAAGACTGAATATCTTGTTCTTTCATCGCTGCAATCATTTCAGACATGAATTCATTCGCAGTCGTGATGTAGATTTTAAGCGCCGGGAAATCTTCGCTGATTTTATTGGCCACGGCATGGAGTAGGTGAGTTTTCCCTAAACCTGAATTCCCGTGAATATAAAGCGAAGAATAAACCTTTCCAGGATTCTTCGTTACTGCAACAGAAGATGCGTGAGCCAGATTGTTTGAAGGCCCAACAACAAAGTTATCGAAAGTTTTTTTCGTATCAACCGTTTTTCCAAAAGGGGAGCTAGACTCAACTTTCTCGAAAACCGTTCCTTCAACCTTCGCTTGCAGGTCCTCACCAAGCGGCTTGAGATCATTAATAGAAAAGGTCATTTCCTTAACGGAAGTAGCCTTATTTATGCTATAGGGGCTATTAACAGGCTTTACATCTACTTTAGGGGCATTAAAGACAACCGGAGAAGAAACAGTTGAAAGAACAATTTCGTATTCTTTTCCAAGAATACTTTGAATCGCTCGAGAGATGTCCCCGAGGTAATACTCCGAAATCATTTTTTTAGTGAACTGAGAAGGAACAATAAACTCTATTTCGCTTCGTGTTATGGATTTTGCTTGAAAAGCTCCTTCAAAATAAGCACTAAACTTTTCTTGTCCTAGCTGAGGTCTTAAAATTGCTAACACCTCACTTGTAATAGCAGACAATTCCTCAGTGCTAAAACTGCTATTTTGCACATTATTGCTAATTGCGTCTTTTGCTGGCAAGTTACTAGAATTACTTGCCTTTTCACCTGGGTTTTTATTTGGAGAAAAAAAGTTACCCAGGGGAAAATTTTGGTCCATAAAAACTCCTGTTTTGAACAAAAAACAATGTGGAAAAGTGGTTACCCAAGCTATCAACATTGATTTGACTCGAAAACTTAAATTTGCTAACTTTTCGCCTCAAGTAAAAAGTCGGAGTACAAGGTAATGAGCAAAAGAACATGGCAACCAAAAAGATCAAAGAGATTAAGAACTCACGGATTTCTTAAGCGCATGTCTACGCCAAACGGAAGAAATGTTATCAAAAGCAGAAGAGCTAAAGGTAGAAAAAGACTTACTGTTACGACAGGACAAAAATAGTTCTTTTGATCACAAACTACCCAAGGACCATCGCTTAAGTTTAAAAAAAGATTTCGCCAATCTTAGAGTTGGCGCTCTTAGATTTCAAAATTCACACATTCGAATTTTCTATAAAAAAAATAATCTTCAAGAATCCAGAATTGCTTACAGTGTTTCAAAAAAAGTTGGAAATGCTGTTATAAGAAATAAAATAAAAAGAACCTTAAGAGAAAGTTTTCGCCATTCTAAATTTAAAAGAAAAGGTTACGATGCACTCGTTATCGTTAACCCTTATAGTTTTAAAAAAGAAGCAAATCTGCTAGGTTCACTAAACAATTTAAAGTCTAGTTTTATCGAGTTTACCAACCAGGAGTTTAAGAATGCAGAATGATCAAAGTCGGGCCATAACCGCCGTCCTCATCTCTGGAGTCATTCTATTTGCATGGCAATTTTTCTTCGCTCCCCAAAAATCTCCTGAAACCAAAAACGCAATCACTCAAACTCAAGTTGATACAAAAAAACAAACAGACTCACTCGTTACAGAAACCTCAAGCACAAATCAAGAGACTGATTCAGAGGTTTCTACAGGTAAAGCTATAACTATTTCTAAAGGTGAATTCACTTATACCCTAGATGATTCTTTTACCTTTAGAGACGCTACTTATAATGGTGTTTCTGCGGCAGATAAAGTTTTCGAAACGAAATCACTTCTTAAATTTACAGTTATGGGAGAACAAGGTGCACTTCCAGGCGGATTTTCTTTAACAAAAACTTCAGAAGACTCATTTGAAATTTCAAACAACAGTATTGAGGCGAAAGGTAAAATTTTAGATAACGGGAAAATTGCGATTCAAGCTAAGAAGAAAAATAACTCAACAGCGATAAGTCTAAAAATGAGACTTCAATCTATTCCTGGAGAAAACGACAATTATCAGGTCAGAAGTTTTGCCTATCTTGCAAATGATCTTGAAACAATAACTGTTGGTTCACAGGACAAAGAAACAGCTACCGTTAATTGGATCGGAATGGATTACTTATTCCATTTATTTGCTGTAACCCTCAAAGAGAAAGCTCCTGTTAATATCAGCACTTCAGAAGCAGACAACAGTTTAACGAGTTACCTAAGCCTCAACGAAGAAGGAAAATTAGATTTTAATGTTATTTTTATAAAGAAAAATTATGACCTCCTTAAGAAGATGGGAGAAAACCTTCACCTCTCAGTGAATTTTGGAATATTTTCTTTTATAGCAGTCCCTATCTTAAGAGGACTTCAGTTTTTTTACAGCCTAGTCCTAAATTACGGAATCGCTATTATCTTCCTAACTTTTGTTATTAGACTTCTAACCTTTCCACTTCAATATAAATCAACAAAGAGTATGAAGAAGATGCAGGTTATTCAGCCTGAACTCAAAAAAATCCAAGAGAAATTCAAGGACAACCCGCAAAGATTGCAAAAAGAAAGCATGGAACTTTTCAAAAGGGCCGGAGCCAATCCTCTTAGTGGATGCTTCCCTCTACTTCTCCAGATGCCTATCTTTTTCGCTTTTTATAAAGTTCTCTATAATGCCGTTGAGCTTGTTAATGCGCCGTTTTATTTCTGGATTACAGATCTTAGTCAAAAAGATCCGTATTACGTCCTTCCAGTTTTAATGACAGGAGCAATGTTTCTTCAACAAAAATTAACACCGACCGCTACTACTGACCCTGCTCAGCAAAAGGTCATGATGATTATGCCAATTGTTTTTGGGTTCATCATGAAAGACCTTCCAAGTGGGCTCAACCTTTACATCTTCGTTTCAACGCTCATTGCTATCGTAATGCAGATGCTTGTGTTGAAAAAAGTTAAAGCTTAGTCTGAGTTAATGGACCTTTTGCTAGCAGAATTTTTTCCAAGCTACTTTATTTTTGGACTTATCTGCGCACTTCTCTCATGCCGTATGGCCAAGAGCATGAACAAAAGTCAGATACTTTGGTTCTTTCTGGGCTATATATTCTCAATTGTAACAGTAATTGCTCTTGCTGCAGCCCTTCCTGGAAAGGATCGGCCAAAATTTTAATTGTTACCCAAGTATCTAAAATTGCTTCAATTATTTGAGTACTCAAATAGTTTTTCCACATTTCCCATGTGGATGGAAAAGTATTGGAGTTAT
>JAUHYH010000162.1 GCA_030426585.1 Bacteriovoracia bacterium | reverse complement strand
TCTTCATTAAAGTCCATATAGAAATCAATTGAGCCTGTTGTAAAATATTCGTTTGAAGTACCTCTTGAAATATAAGGCTCAACTGCTGCATAAGCATTGGGGTCAGTACTCGAAACCACTTCCTCAGTGGGCTTCATCACACAACCTGACAGAACAAAAATAATGAGGAGATTAAAACTCCTTAATAAAATTTTATCCATAAGCCTCTATTATATAAGCGCCCAATTTACCCTCATCTATTCTTCGGTATTTTAGTAATTTTAATGAGTTAGGAGTTGTAGGGTTTTTGAACAAGTCCCATTTAAGGAAGCCATTTGCCAACTCAAATTGGCGATCTTAACTAAGCTAAAATGGAGTAAAATTGTTATTTATGCAACCTCTTGGTCATCATCTGGAGCCCTAGACTTAGTAAGAACTTCCATGATTTTTAAAAACTCAAAAGGTTTAGAGATCATTCCATCAATTAGATTAATGACTTTTGAGGAAAGCTCCTCTTCTGGGTCTATTTTCCCAGTCGTAATAAAGAATTTCGTATTTTTATTCAAGGGATCTTTTTGAAACTCAAGAAAGAATTCTTCTCCATTCATTTTTGGCATATTCAAATCAGTAATAATAATATCTACCGGCCCATTTTTATTTAAATAATCTAAAGCCTCATGAGCCTCACAGAAAGACTCGACAATAAATCCTGTATCTCTAAACATTTCGGAGAGAATACTCCTGATCTGGTCCTCGTCATCAACTACAATAATTTTTAGATCCCCTTGAATTCTGTCAACATCATTATTTTCTTTAACGATTAAATCTTGAACGAGTTGACCATGATACGGAAACGAAAGATTAAATGTGGTCCCTTTATTACTTGTATCAAAACTTATCTCCCCACCATTTTTCTTAATAATATTATGGCTTATTGAAAGCCCAATTCCTACGCCCTTATTAAGATCCTTGGTTGTGAAGAATGGATCAAAGATTTTTGATCGATTTTTTTCTAAAATTCCATGCCCTGTATCTTTCACGGAAATAAGAACATTTTTATCGTCACGCCAAACTCTAAGATCAATTTTTCTCTCAGGGCGACCTTCTGTTGCATCTTTCGCATTTGAGATCAGATTCATAATGACTTGTGAAAGCTCAACCTGGTCACCTTTAATATAAGTATCCTCATCCGCTGAATATGTAAGCTCAACCCCTTCTCGAGAGTAAATTTCCTTAAGCATCGAAATCGAGTTCTTA
Organism: Bacteriovoracia bacterium; assembly: GCA_030426585.1. Classification (GTDB taxonomy): domain Bacteria; phylum Bdellovibrionota; class Bacteriovoracia; order Bacteriovoracales; family Bacteriovoracaceae; genus JAUHYH01. The sequence goes on along the minus strand of JAUHYH010000162.1, from coordinate 4,350 downwards.
ACAACGGACTTAAATGAAAAAACCTCACCCTCACTTTCAGTTGAGTGCGCAAGATTTCGTAGCCCTTTTACAATTTTAGAGATTCTATTGATACTATCGTGGCACCTCTTAAATTTCTCACTAACATATTGATAATCAGGGTAAGAGGGATCCATCTTAGCCTCAACCAACTCAATATACCCTTTAATGATCGCTAAAGGGTTATTAATTTCATGACCTACCCCCGCGGCAAGACTTCCTACCGAAGCCAACTTCGCATTAAGGTTTGCCATCCTCGTTTGCTTTTCAAGTTCTTTCTCTTTTATCTTAGCTTCAGTAATATCCTGAAAAATTCCTACAAGTTTTACAACATTTTCATCAGCATCAAGAATCGGCTGCCCTATTGCCCTTACAACTTTCTCGTTACCTTGAGCATCGATAAAATCAAAAACATCATCATAAGCTTCTTTGTTTTCAATACAGTTTTGAACATACTCAGATATACGTTCTTGTTCATAAGGTGCATAATGAGAAATTCCCTGAATTTTATGCGTAGGTGTCCCTATAGGAATTTGATGTATTCGATAGACTTCATCACTCCAACGGGTTTCTTCAGTTTCAATATTAAGATCCCAAACACCAATATTAGCGATTCTTTCGATCTGGCTCATCAGATCATATTTTTTAGCGATTTCGTTTATTTTGGCTTCATTTTCTTCGCTTAAAGACTTTATAAGCCTGTAACCAAAAATAAGTATCAGAATGATGACGACGAGAACAACACCAAGCTCTACTAAAACTACGTTATTTGAATTCTTTTTAACTTGTGCCTCATATCCATTTACGATGAGTTCCATTGTCTCAAGAAAATCATCCGACTTAATAAGAAGCGATTTGAAATGGTATAAAGAACTTGGGCATCGAGAATAAACACAAAGAACATCTTCTGAGATCATATTGATTCTTTGCTCTTGTTTTTGCAGCTTTTTTGCAATCTCATCTGTGTTTAGATATTTAAAGTCGTTGTTATAAAGCAGTTTATGATTCGTTTCTTTAAATTTTTTTATAATTTCATCAGAGTTTTTTTTGAGTTTTGGGTTTTTGGTCTTCTTGTATTCAAAAGCTAAGCGTACAAGTCTTTGAGAGCGCATTCTCTGACGCCCGGCAATATTAATGATTTCAGAATGACTCTCTTGTCCCTTTCGATGAATGAAAAAAGCCACCTGGGATAATACAAGTAGCCCTGTAACAGCAAAAATGCCCCATAACTCCATGGGAGTTTTATTGTTTTGAAAACTTAATTTCATAAAACTCATTTCGGAATTTCTTTAATAAAACTAAGGACTTAAATAAAAAAACTTAGATTTGCCTCAATAATGTCTTGAGCTTGAGTTTGTCTTCATTTTTAGGTCTAGGACCATAGTGAAACCTCAAGTAAATACTTAAAACCTCATAGATGATTGATCGATTCGGGTGGTTATTTACTTTAGTAAGTAATTTTTGAACCCCTTCATTTTGTTCCCAAGAAATTCCAGACTTCCGCAGTCTCCTATTGAAAGCTTTGTGAAATTTTTCAGTTTCGCTCACCTTATTAAATTTTAAATTAAAAAAAATGAAGAAAATAAAAACAATTAAAATGGGGAGAATTAACGCCAAACTAAAAAAGAGCTTTAAGTTTAGATTGAGACTTTCTGCTAATAATCGTTGGGCCTCAAGGTTAAAATTATTAAAAAACTGGTTTACTTGTGAGTTTAGATAATCAATATATTTTTGAAGACTATAATAAGAGCTTAAAAAATTAGACCGACTTAAATCGACTCCAAACCATTCTTTAAGGGCCTTTGCAAAGGGATAGGGAGCTAAAAATTTCTGTCCCCCAATAAGAACTCTTTCAGGAGCAACCCAACCAGTAGGGTCAACTCTAAGCCATTGTCCCTTAGTATAAGCTTCAACCCAGGTATGAGCGTCATTAGATCGAATCAAGTAATACTCACCGAGCCGATTATATTCTCCACCTTGAAAGCCTGAAACAATACGACTTGGGATATTATTCAACCGCAAGTAAATCGCAAGAAGAGCGGCATAATGAGTACAATAGCCTCTTTTATTGTTGATAAAATCTTGCATTGAATTCATTTTTCCAGGAGAAAGACTATAGAGAAAATTTTCTTCTTGCATCCAGGATTTTAAATTACTAATCACGGCTTCGACATTATCACTCGAGTTTTTAGGAAGTGATCCTACTATGAACTTACTTGCACTTGGAACCTGTAAATACTCGTCTAAATTTTCAACTTTTTCACTTACGTTCGAAGATCTAGCCACATAAGCTTTCTTATTATTTCTAAAATAAGTTTCAAAGGTCTGTGTCTGGGGGTAATAACGAGCCTGAAACCCTTCACTCTCGAGAGAAACGGGTTTATCTAATGCTATCAAGTCACCATAAAAATTCTGTAAAGGTTGGTATCGAGCGACAAACTCAATGTTAGAAGCTGAAAGACTTTGTTCAGAGCTCTTTTGTCTTGTGACCTTCCAATTATAACCATCCGTTTTTGAGAAAACTCTCCCTCTCCAGTAAAGTTTATTTTGCGGAAGTTCTGTCTTACTAAAAACCCTTAAAGCAGGAATGCCATTTAAGCGTAAGGAAGAGATCTTGTTATTATCAAGTGTCTGAGAGTAACCAATTTTTCCATTTTTCTCTGATCCGAGGCTTGGGAAGAAGTAACGGTAGCGTGGGAAAAAGATAAAGAGCGAAAGAATTAAAGGACTTGAGAAAACAAAAATTTTCAAGATATTTAAAAAATTTTGCTTATTGAAACTCTCACTGGATTTGTAATCTTTAAGTTGGAACATAAAGAAAAGAAAAAGCAGAGCTGAGAATGAAAAACTAATATAATAGAGATCAACATTAAAAAGTGCTCCTCCTCCAATAACAACGAATAAGCAGTGAACAAGAAAATCGAAGTCTCTTCGAGCTTCGATTTGAGCAAATTTAAATGCGGTCAAAATCATAAAAAAACTAATGGCCGATTCAGGATGAAGCTCAAATTGGAAATAAACGGCAAGATAGCCTGTTAACAAGATCAACATCAAGTTACTCAAAAACCGAGGGAGTTTTTGAATGACAGGTCCCCCAATCAATAATCCGAATGAAACATAAATAAAAAGAGGCTCCACTTCAATCAAAAGAAATATCAAAACCCCTATATAGAGGACTCTTAGTAAATTTACTGGTTCTAGTGATTTCTTAAAATTTATGCGCATGCTAAAACCTCAAGACATCTTTGCCAGTGCTGATACCCTTTAGAGGGGCCATAGCTTTCTCCTGTTATATGAAGAGTCCATGTATGATTTCCTTGAAAGGCATGGTCAATCAAATAACTAAGCTGAGAGAGCTTCTCTTCTTTATCTCCTTTTAACTTCTCAAAACTAAAAACAAATTCCTCTTCTTCTGACCCCTCATACTTTTTCCAATAAAGTGTTTCAGACCTTGCATAGAGCTTCCAATCAATATTTCGACTTGAAAATCCTGCTTGGTAATGTAAGTGCTCGGTGTATTGAGTTCGACTTTGCCCAAATTCATGATCCAAACTTTGAAGAGTCGTCGTTAAATCTAGTTTTGTTCTTTTCGGAAAAATGTAAAAGCTTATTTCACAAGGCACAAATCTCCACGCATAAAAAAGTTGTGAAGGAGCCTGAGTTGAAATTTTAACTTTTGAAGCTTGGTACTTCCCTCTTTTCAAAGAACTCCCAGTCAAGGATAGAATAGAACTGCCTATTGGGATATCAAAGCAATTCCCAATTTCAGTTTTATCTCTGTTGTGAAGGTAGATTTTAAAATCATCGATAAATCTTCCTGACTGGTTAATAAGCTTTAAACGAGCTTTTAGAGGCTCTTCTGCAAAAGATGACTTTATAGTCAATTTTTCTATGACCACATTTTTCATATTCAAATGAGTTAAAATCATATTGACCACAGCAAGGCTAATCATGAGAAAACTCAAAAGTAGTACAATGTTATTCCCGTAAATATTCCCATATTAAACAAAACAAAATTCGTAAGCAGAAAGAAATAACCTTGTTTGTTTGGAAGAATATAAACTCGTGAAGAACGACTCGCTAATCGATTTTGAACGTTAGCGAACAGAGATTTCTTCGAGAAGTTGCTGGGCGAGGCCAAGCTCATAATCTCTTCCCCCAGATTGATTTGTTGATAGTCGATGACCTGCAATGAAAGGAAAGATTTCCTGAACATCTTCAGGAAGTACATAATCACGGCCATAAAAATAAGCGAGAGCTTCAGCACTTCTCGTCAGATCAATCCCGGCCCTTGTGCTTAAGGGGATCATATTCTGCTGGTGTCGTGAAGCT
>JAUHYH010000161.1 GCA_030426585.1 Bacteriovoracia bacterium | reverse complement strand
ATCAAGGGAGGCAATCTCTCTATTAAGCTGCCCAAGTCCTTTAGAATTATTCTTCTTAGGTGAATACATTTCAACCACACCGCTTTTTTCAAGTGGTGTCACATTAGCGAAATGACTCTTGAGATCAATAAAACTCTCTTTTCCGATTAAAGTTGCAAGCCGGGGTCTTCCTTCATCATGATCTTTATGAACAAAAGTAAACTCACCACTGCTGAGACCGACATTTTTGAATTTATCAAAAAGGTTACTGACGAGAGCGGAACCATTTAAAACAAAAACATTCGTTTTCTCTTTAACATCAGAATATTCTACAATAATATCCCCTTGGTAAAACTTTACCAAAGAGTTACTCGTTTCAAGATATTGTTCACCATTTCTTTTATTTCTCTGTTGTAACCAAGCTGATCCTTTAAGGAGTTTAAAACCCTCAAAGTCAAACTGAAGATGAGTCCCACAATTCAGATGAATAAAAAAGTCATTCGGGCCCAGTAAACTTACTGAAGATGTTTCTTCTACTAAGACTTCGTCACCGAAGTAGATATACTCTCCTGCTCTAAGGTTTTTTGTTTTCCCTGCTTTTGTAACAGAGAAAGAAGTTCCATCGTTTTTTATGACTTGAAACTTTGCTGCATGAGCAAAGTTCACACCTAAAAAGATGAGCCCGAGCAGGCTATAATTTTTGAGAGCGTACAATAATTTTTTCATAGTAGCGCCGCAGGATCTCCCATTCTTTTGCATTTCTATATTTAACTCTGAATTCTTCTACAGTTGCATGGAATTCACCAAAATCTCCTGTATGGAAATAACTTAAGCCTCTCCAGAGTTTTGCTTTTTTATAGTGTTTTGAGTGAGGGTATCTTCTCAAAAGAAGATCAAGAACATTGATAGCTTGCTTATAGTATTTCCCGGTTCGGTAACAAGCATAAGCTGATTTAAGAAGCATCGATTCAGACAAGTAGTCACTATCTGGATATTGATTAATTAACTCAACGTAAAACTGTGATGCTTTATCGTAATTCTTAAGGTTGTACTCTCTATTCGCAATTGTATAAAGCTTGTACTCCCCCCATTTATAAATATCGTATTGGACATGATCTTTCTCTTCAGGACTGAGATTAAACTCTCTTACAGGAGTAAAACTAGCAATCATTCTACCTGAGTCTTGATCATCTCTATCATTTTTTTCTTGGAGTTTAAGTGCTAAATAATGATTTTTACTTTTTAGTTTTTGAACCTGATGAACCATTCTACTTAATTTTGCTTTAAGCTCGTTGTTCTCTTTAGCAAAAAGAAGAGACTTATAATAATATCTCTCTTCTCTATCACTTCCACCAAAGAATACAGATCGGTCTAGGTTGTAACCTTTGTAAGAGAAATAAGTAAAAAATGTCGCGAGCCAAACAAATAAGAAGGCCTTCATATACACCTCTCAAAGGATCTATTCGTCTCATAGTTAAAAAACTTTAATTTCTTAGAAAAATAAAAACAGGGACTTAGCTCTAAGTTATTGAAAATTAAACAATCTTGAGTTTTTCGCTAAAGATTATAAGTAGGGTTATCGATAGGAACACCATGAATCTAGATAAACTTCTTATTCTTTTTATTGGTCTCCCCGCTATCGTATACCTAGGTGTAAAACTAGAAATATGGCGAAGACAACGCAGATATAAAGAAGATGAAACCCAAATCCAGATTAAATATCAAGATAATCTTTTTGTCTTAAAACCTCAGGATAATGAAAAAGAGTCTGAGAACGATGATATCAAAAAAGCCAGCTAACGCCTTATTCCCAAGTCTTCTTAGATCGATTCCAAGTTAAAGTGAAAGAAGTTTGCTCATCTTCAATTAATACTGACTTAATTTTTTGGTTTGGAAATTTTATAAAAGAAATAAAAGAAGAAAGTTTTCTTTTTTTAGAATCCCAAGAACTTTGAGAGTAGCTTACAAGTGGTCCCTCATAATAATAACTTTCTTTGAGATTCTTTTGATTGAATGTCACTAAATCGATTCTTTGTTTCTCAAGAGCATCAATTGTTGAAAAAGTCCCTTCACTAATGACGATAAGGACTGCTCCCATCCCTTCACCGATATCTTCAAAGTAAAACCTTTGAATCCGACTATTTCCACCCTCTACGCGTATCTTGTGATTAGCTAATACCTCAGCCTCTTCAGATATTGAAATATAGTAATGTCCATCAGCATAAGTAAATCTAATGTTTTCATTTATTTTATCATTATTTAGATCGATAAAATAAGGCTCGGTCGATTTAATAAATCTATGCTTGTCGATTTCAACTTCATTGCTTGGAGGATTCATTAATGAACGCACATCTTGTAAATTGATAGCAAATGACATCATTGGAACAAAAAGCCCAATCAACCATTTCATCTTGTAATCCAATAATGAATTGAAACAGCATAAAGAATCAAATATGTAGCTGCCACTCTTTTTTCAATAACAGGTTTGAGGTAAGCCTGAACGAGAGTATAGACGGAAAGGATAAGAAGAATCATGATTTCGAACTTTAAATCGACAACTCTTAGACTGTAATTATAAATACCTGTAGACCCTAGTATTAAAGTAAGGTTAAAGATATTTGATCCCATAATATTTCCCAATATAAGGTCATAATCTTTTTTCTTCTTACAGGCGATCAACGCCGTAAACAACTCAGGAGCTGATGTACCAAATGCAAGTGCGATAACTGAAATAACATATTCTGAAAATCCTAAAATCTTACCTAAGTCAGTTGTAGAACGAATCAGATACTCTCCACCAAGATAAATAAAGATTAAGCTCATCAAGAACTGAGGAATATCTGTTTTTTTCATTTTAATATCTTTATGAATCGCTTCTTCTGTATCATCAGATTGAAGAACCACACGAAAAAAATAAAAAATAAAAAATGCAACTAAGATACCACCAGCAACATAGTTAAAATCTTCAAAGAAGTAATAAATACCTGCAAAAAGCAAAACAACCACTAAGTTAAAAATGATTTGAGACTTCCCACCTTTGTTTGAAATAGGAATAGGAACCAGGAAACCACTTATTCCCAAGATTAAGGCGATATTTGAAATATTAGACCCTATAATATTCCCAAGGGAAACTTCGGGCATCCCGCGCATACAAGCCAGTTGAGAAACGATCAGTTCAGGAAGAGAAGTTCCAAATCCAATAAAAATCACTCCAATCACAAGAGTCGGAAGCTTAAGCTTTCTCCCTATTCTTTCCGCACTATCAAGCGCCCAACTGGCCCCCAGTAATAGAGCGGCTATCGAAATGAGGAACAAGAAAATGGATGAAAAAATTTCCATAAAACTAATAATAATATCGAAGACCTATTTGCCAATAGATCGATGTGAATGCAAGGCCATAACCAACTTTGAAATCTAGACCGTATTTTTCATCTCGGATCATTTCAACAAAGCCTGCTGCGCCAAGGGTAAGCATTGTTTCCCCATCAACATCAAGGTTTGCTGATTCAAATTTATTTGAACGACCAATCAAATCAAGGTTAAATCCAAAATTAAGTTGTTTTGGATAAACCTGATAAACCATTCCTGTACCTACAATAAAGCCAGGAGAGAAAATTTCGGTTTCACTATAACCTGCACTTGCATTATCAGGTGTAATATCTACTGATCCAGGAAGGATAAGGCATCCACTGGTTCTGAAATGAAAATCTTTGTAGACGAAATCATAACTCAGTCCCGTACAAACCCCTCTCATTTGAGCGATTAACAAGAAATCTTGCCCGACATTATCTGTTCCAACCCTATCTTCTTGCCATGAAACAAATTGAGAATAAAGAGACCATTTTTTATGAATCTTTACTCTTCTCCGACGTTTTTTTCTTCTTTTCTTACGCCTTTTTTTAGGTTTTTTCTTAGATACTTTCTTGGGTCTTTTTTTCTTTGATAGCAGTGATCTAATTTTTTTTAGTTTCTGAAGCGTTTTTTGATTATCAGACTTCTTATAACCAAAAATACTTAGTAGATGAACCGATTTAATCGACTGAGTGTAAAAATAACTACTTCCCGTCTTTGCATATAAAAGGGCATCAATTTTGGAAAGGTTAGAAAAACCTTCCAGCATGGCCCTACTAATTTTCCTACGCTTAAGCATTGAAAGCGTATAGGCTTTATACTTTTGGTAGGTCATTTTAGGGTTATAATAAGGCGTCGACTTTAATGTTTTTACAATTTTATTTCTATAAATCTTAAGCTTAGCAGTATTCTTCGCACCAACGGTGCTTGAAAAAGTTAAGAGAATAAATAGAGATAATATTCTTAAAACCATAAGTGTAATTGATTTAAAAATCTCCATTGATCAGTATCAGAGTTCGCATCACTAAAAACTCTTAACGCTGAAACTTCTGAACGGATTTCAATACGTGAACGAGGAAACCACTGGATCCCCATAGTGACTCTGTGAGTGGAAGTTTCTGTTGTTCCGTTATCAGCATTATAAACTTCGTAAGTGAATAACGTATGAAAACCTCTCGACACTTTATGCATCAATTGAGCCCAATAATAGAGGTCATCGTCATTAGCAGTTCCACCATCAGTCCCTTTATCTACAAACTTCCCGAGTTCAAAAAGTAGACTTCCTCCCTTATAAAAGGCAAGTCTTGAGTGAAGGGCCGCAATGGTACGATTTGAAGAAAAGGTTTTTCCTGCAAGGAATGAAGCCCCTAAGCGAAAGTCAGTCGCAAGGTTATACTCTCCCGATAAAGAGAAGCCCTCTACCCTTTCATCCTCAGGTTTATCCATATCCCCAACGAAAGCATGAGCTCCGTATTCCCAGTTATTGTTATAATAATGAAAGAAGGCTCCATGAACTTGATCGTTCTGTGCAATCCCTCGTTGATTCCTTGCTAACATAATGTGATCAGGAACTCGAATCCCAAAGAGGATATCTGTTTTTCCAACATAAAGTCTTAGATTGTTTTTAACTGCCCACATAATGTAATGTTCACGTGAGTAGGTATCAAATTGATCCATGTCCCACTCAAAAATCCCTGACCCCGCCGTAGTATTGGGCACGAGACCGTAAGTAAAAGAACCAATTAATTTATCATTGAACCCTCGAATAACAAGATTCGCATCAAGGGCCATATGAAGGTAACGAGAAGAATTGCCCGATTGCCCAACCTTATCAAGGATATGAATACCGCGATAATCAATGGAAGGTCTAAAAGTAGTGTTCTTGTGATCAACCTTTCCAAAAAAACCTGATTTTTCCGAAAGCTCCGAATCACTCACTTTATCAGGAACAAACAACCGTCCTGAAACCATGTTCGCCCCAAGCGCACGACCATAATCGTTGAGAGGACCATTTCCAAAAGCATTGTAATGACAAGTTAAACAACTCGCATAACCGTAACCAATAAAGTTACTGTACGACCAAGATTTAGTCGCTCCTAGAAATAAAAAGGAGAATATGATGAATCCTTTTATCATTACCTTTACTTACGTTTGATTTGGATAAGTTATAGATATTATTGCGAACGCAAATTTTAATGTAAAGCAATAGATAAAAGTAAAATAATCTTATTTAACAAAAAGATCCTAAGGATCATTTGCCATTTGTACCCAATTTCTCAAAGTCTGAATTTCTTGAGCATTATAAGCTTGAGCTGGATTCGTTGGCATATCAGCTGGCTGTAAACCAC
>JAUHYH010000160.1 GCA_030426585.1 Bacteriovoracia bacterium | reverse complement strand
CTATTAAAACAAAATTTTGGTCTTTTTCTTCTATAGGTTTCCAAGATCTAATATATTTTATATTATTTTTGATCCATTTTATACCCAAAAATGAAATAGTTAATTGAATACCCCATCGTTTTAAAAACAAGGGCTGAGATTTGCACAGCGGAGCCATAAACGAACATTGCTGATTTTTTAACTCGTATTTTCTGCAAAAGTACTTCTAGGTGATGAATCCGATTTATTTGCTTGTTTTTCCTAGCATGCATAAGCATTTGTTTTATTCGTTCTTCCTTAGGAGAAAATTCTTTAACAACACTCGACTCCCATACCCCTTGAGTTGCAAGAGTAAAAAGACTTGAAGTCGCCATTCCTCCCGCTACTTCCCAGAAAAGTTTATTATGTTCGATAATATCAGCAGCTCCCATAACTCCCAAAGTCGATTCGATGACAGAAACAAATGCAAATTCCGTTAAAAACCATTTCAGATAAAAATTAAACTGACTCGACTTCTTGCTAAGATCTTTAACCTTGTTAATACCGACTTTTTCGAGGAATGGCATTTTAGAAATAAGCCAATTCTTTGCAGATCCGGTAACCTTTTTAGTTTCAAGGAATTCGACGAATGGATCTATCCACCACTGAACAGCACCACTCATGCCTCCAACCATTGTTCCCATTATAATTGACGGAACTATTGGAAGGCCCGTAACCGCGAACGCCCACCCGGAGGCGGCTCCACCAATCCCTGTTCTAACAGCTGTCAATGTGATCCTGAATGCCCTCTCCGGAAACTCTTTAAGCTTTCCGCTTTCAATTCTCTGAAAGGGATTAAACTTTTCTGAACTTGGTTCTCGAAGATTATAAAGTTCAGCCAGTCCCTTTTCTCCGAGTTCAAAGCTTTCAGATTTATTATCAGGGAAGTAATTAGACCAATTTTTTTCAATTGCTTCCCTAGCTAAATTTTTAGGAAGATTGTATTTATTCAGGACTTCATCAGAGTAAAATGCATCAAAGACACGTACATTTTTTTCATTTTTTAGAATTTCAGAATAATACTCAAGGAGCTCTTCAAGGTGTTCTTCATCTCTAGCTTCGGCAACAATCATTTCATGAGAGATGTTGGGACGAACATCGTCCTTGTAATTTATTTTAATAAAATCGGCATCAGTAAGAGCGCCAAAACCTAGTACGGGCAAAAAGATAAACAGAAAAACGAGCTTCATAACTCCTTATCGGTAAACCTCCGAAATTATAAAGAGTTCATCCGTAACTATCTGTATTTAAAGAGTTTTTAAAAAGTTGCTTTACTGCACCCCGCTATAACAGGGGATAAAACTTAGACAATTTTTGGATTTACCACAGACAAAATTTCTCCAAGTGACTGGGCCCTGATATTAATAAGAGATGAAAATACTCGTACTTTTAACCACTGTTCTTCTTTCATCTGTAACTTACTCACAAACTCGTGGGGAGGCCCTAGAGCTCTATCGCCTACGGGGTGAAAATCAAGAAAACTCGCTAAGAGGAGCAAAAGCTTTTGAAGGCCTTGCAGCCACAGAAGAGGATAAACTTGAAAAATGTTTTCTTTTAAATAAAGGGTCTTATTTGAATTTCTTTTATGGCTCACAACTAACAGATGAAGATCAAGAACTAATATACCTAGAAAAATCAATTGATCTATCAAATCAATGCCGTGATTTGCTCATTACAGACCTTGATGCTGATCAAGTTAATAATTTAATAGATAAAGAGAAAGATGAACTAGCCCTCTCTTTATATCAAGGCGGTACTTCGCTTGCTCGACTTTCAGAAATTAAAGGAACAACGACAGCCCTTAAGAACTGGCCTGAAATCAGAAAGAGAATGAACTTCATTATAAAAATAAAAAAATCAGAAACTGCTAACTATGGTGCTCATCGAACACTCGGTATCGCCAATACAAAAATGCCCTCACCCTTCGGTGATAAGAAAAAAGCTCTAAGCTATCTTTCTTTAAGTGTTGAAAAAACTAAATGGAACGGTAGAGGTGTAAGCCAGTATCTTTTTAATAGTATTTCTCTTGCTGATCTTCATTTTAAGAAAAAAGACAATGAAATTGGCTGCCAAATTCTTCAGGAAGTAAACTCGATTACAAAAGAAGAGCTACGAACTGAAGTTCCTGATCTTTATTATGAAAACTTTGTTGATCAGGACAGATCGAGAAGACTTTTTAATGAAATGGACTGCTAGCCTTCTCTTTATTCTAGCGATTATTCCAGGTTTCACGAAAGACCTTATCAACAATGCCATGGTTGATACTGCGAACTTAATGCCTGAGAGAGTCATCACCTTTGGTGTCCACCATAGCCAAAGCCAGTTTGTTAATGAATTCAATTCCAATGGAAGAAAGAACTCAATTGCTGCTCTCATGAATAAAAACTATTCTTACAACGATCTTATCAAAGAAGAACTAGATCCTAATAGAAAAGTCTTAACTGCTGGTGCATTAAAGGCTTACGGAATTGATAATCTTGAAGATACAGCAGGAGAACATTTTGGAAATATTGAACTGCAATCAGAAGTTAATTCTCTTTTTTTAGGGTATGGGGCCTCGAGCAAACTTTCATTTTTCGCAATCCTTCCCATCGTAAAATTAAAGGTCAATTTTTCTAACCAATTTCAAAGATCAAGCCAATTTGATGAGATCATAAAAAAACTTAAAAATGAGGGTAATTTCTCTCAAGTAAATGAAATTGAGGATAAACTAAGTAACCCCATTCGTTACCAACTAGAAGATTATGGGTATGAACCCTTGTACCCAAGAGAAACTCAGGCCCTTGGTGATCTAAGGCTTCTGTCCCGCTTTAATTACAATAAAGACGATAATATCGTGAATACATTAGGTCTTTTTGCCGTACTCCCTACAGGTAAACAAAACGATATAAATCAGTTCATGGACCTTTATATTGGTGATGGCCAATGGGATATTGGCTTAGAGACACTTAACTCTTTTCAGATCACACCTTCTTTCAATTACTTTTTTTCGGCAAGCTACACCTATCAAGCTAGAAAAAGAGGGGCGTTAAGAATCCCCCTTGAGTCAGAAAAACTTATCTCTCCAGATATCGATTACAACACTCGACAGAAATTTGGAGATATTATTAGGATTCAAAATCAAGTTAATTACCAATTTAATCCTGAGTGGAATACAAGCTTCGGCTATATCTTTCAATACAAAGAACAAGATAAGATTAATGGAAAAACGTTTGAGCCTATTCGTTATCAATATCTTGAGAATGGTACTCGTGAAAAGATACATGCTCTTTACATAGGAGTTGGATTTAACTCAATAGACATGTTTCTCAAACAGAAATTCATGATTCCAATGAATCTTAGTCTTACTTATTCCCAGAGTATTGGAGGAGAAAATGCTCTCTATAATAATGAAATCGCTCTAAGCTTGTTGAGTTTTTATCGATGAAAATTTTTATTGTTTTATTTCTTATTCTTTCTTGTTCTAAAGAACAAAAAGCTCCCCTTCTTGAAGAAGGGAAAATTACTGAAACCCGGCAATATTTACAAGAAAATATCCAAGGTGACCTTGATCTGTTTGTCGGTTTTTATTGGCCTAAAAACCTAAAGGAAGATGAAAATTCGATAGTCGAAAGTATTATTAAAGACAGTCGAGAGATTACGCGAAGAAAAGATAAATATTTCAAAGAAAAATCAGCAGTAAAGTGTAATTATCAAGCAGCCTCTTGTGACTGCCTATTAAATGAAATCTGTGCTCCCGATGAAGTTCCCGATACACGGAACTATGACCACTGTGAGAGTATCCGAGAAGAACTTGATGAAATCGAAATGGGCATTATCGAGATCGCTATTCTTATTGAATCATTAAAGTCTAAGCTAAATGATTTTAAAAGCCCTGGTGAATGGCTAGAGACTCACCTCGATCACACAAATATTAACAAACTCCCCTATATTAATCTTCAAGATCAAACTTTTACAATTCCGGCCCTTGGAGGAGAAGAAGTCAGTTATTCTACTGAAAAAGGAGAGATATTTAATTTCATCTACCAAGACCCGACCCTAACTTTTAGTTTTTATGAGAAACGAGTAGTAAATCAAAAAATTGAGTTCACTGGGAATATTGTTGATGCAAAGGTTGATCTTCTTAACAAGAACTATGTTTATCAATTCATGGGAGAACTTGAGAAAATTGAAGATGGAGAAATCCGGCGGGGAATTTTTTATTTCGAACTCCCCAAGCCGGAAAAATCTTGCTCTAAACAGTCTCTTTAGACTTTTTGTGTAAGTAATAGGCTACAACAATAAAAGCGAGTGTTGATAAAACCTCTTTAAGTACATGTCCTATGTCAGAAGTTTTCGCAACGATATCTTTCATGAAACTAAAATCAGCTACCAGTAATACTGCTACCATGACACCCATCAAAGCTTCACCTGCGATAAGACCTGAACTTAAAAGTACCCCTTGGTCTTCCCCTTCATTAACTTCTTTATTTCTAGACTTCTCTATAAAGAAACGAATAAGTCCTCCCACAAGCATTGGGACAGCTAAAGTAATGGGGAGATAAATACCAACGGCTAATGGCATTAAGTGAAGTCGAAACTTCTTTCCTTTTAAAAAGACATTATCAATGATGAGTACAAAAATCCCAAGTCCAACTCCGTAACCAACCATATCGTATGGAATTGTCCCTGTTCCAAAAAGAGCATTTGTAATCGAAGCAAAAAGAGTTGCCTGAGGAGCCTTGAGCCCCTCGCCGATTCCATAAGCTGAATGCAAGAGACTTAAAGTCCAAGGAATAAAGAATGCCGGAATTACAACCCCAATCATTTGGGCGATTTGTTGAGCTTTGGGAGTGGCCTTCAAGAGACTTCCTGTTTTTAAATCTTGTGAACAATCCCCGGCAGTACAAGCGGCACAACAAACAACAGCTGCAACTCCTAAAGTCGCTAGTATTGCAGAATCTCCCTTAAATCCAAAAAGGAGAAAAAGTACCGCCGTCGCAAGTAAAGCTGAAATGGTCATACCAGAAACAGGATTATTAGAACTTCCTACTAGCCCGACAATATAACTAGAAACTGCGACAAAGAGGAACGAAGCCACAATCATAATAACTGTCGTAAATAATGAAAGCCCAAATGAACCAATGAGATTGTTATAAAGAAAAAGCATAATAAAAAAACAAGTCACAAAAACCAGACCAATAAGTCCAATGCTTACATCTTTTTGTTCTGGCTTAGCTGAATCACCCGAAGAGTATTTTCCCATCAGAGCAGAGACCCCCGAAGAAATACCTCTCCTAACTGAAAAGATCGACCAAACTCCGCCAGTGATCATCGCACCAACACCAAGGTAACGAACTTCTTTAGACCATAATGTCCAAGCAAGATCGAGAGTTTCCATATCCATCCAAACTTCAGGGGTACCCATCATCGGCATGGCAATCAACCAGCCTATTGATCCTCCTAGAAATACCAGAACAGCGATATTTAAATTAAAAATATAACCAACTGCCAGAAGAGCAGGAGAAGCGTCTCCTCCAAAAAAGAGAACTGAGCTTCCTAGTTTTGTTGCTGCTTCAACACTTCCGACAAAAACCTTAAGGCCACTTGAAAGGAATTTAAAAACACCCCCAATGGCAAGACCTTTCAAAATGGTCTTAAACCCTTTCGAACTTTCGCTTGAACCTGCTGTTAAAACGGCGGCACAAGCAACACCTTCTGGATAAATAAGATC
>JAUHYH010000005.1 GCA_030426585.1 Bacteriovoracia bacterium | reverse complement strand
CGTCCAAACTGATCGAGGAAATACTGAACAAAACGACGAGTAATATAATTACTCACAAGAGAGCCCGTTAGAATGATAAGGATGAAAGAAACAACAATTCCGAAGCCAGGTATATAATTCTGCTCTCCTATGACCGATTGCAAAAACCCCCCAAGCAAACCCTCTATTTTAACAGTAATCCAAAATAGTAGAGCAATCGACATGGAGATCGGGAGAATAACGACAAGGCCTTTCCAGAATAATCTTGCAAACATATTTAGATCTTACGGGGATTTAGAGCAAAAAAAAAGGGGACCTGATAGGTCCCCTCATTAAAGATACTAGAATAATCTAGATTACTTCTTTTTCTTAGCAGCTTTTTTTCTTTTAGCTGGCTTTTTCTTAGCGGCTTTTTTCTTAGTAGACTTCTTCTTAGCTTTACGCTTTTTCTTAGTAGCCTTCTTCTTAGTCGCTTTCTTTTTCTTAGTAGCTTTCTTTTTCTTAGTAGCTTTCTTCTTAGTAGCTTTTTTCTTCTTAGCTACTTTCTTTTTCTTTTTCGTAGCTTTTTTCTTCTTAGCTACTTTTTTCTTTTTCTTAGCTACTTTTCTTTTAGTTGCCTTCTTCTTAGAAGTCTTCTTTTTTGTAGTAGCTTTCTTTTTTCTTTTTACTGCCATAATCTTCCTCCCAATAAAAATATTTGGTATACAAAAAGCATAAACACAATTTTATTTTAGTGCAATGGAAAAAAACAATTTTTTTAGTGTTTTTTTACTTTTTTTTAATGATCGGAAGATTGAAAATTTTTTTTACAATTTTTCAAATTTAAGGAAAAAACAGCAAAAAACTTGTGAAAATTAAAAAAAACTCCGCAATTTTTCTAAAAAACAGAACAAAAGTTACAAAAATGAGTTAGAAAGCTTAAAAAAGTGGTTAGTTTTTGACGCTTTCTCGTGTTTTTTGTTCTTTAAATTCAAATTTAATTTCATCTTTTTCTAGTTTCACGAGAATTTTTCCACCTTTTTCGAAGTTACCGAAGAGTAATTCATTCGCTAAAGGTTTCTTAATCTTCTCACTTATCACTCTCGCGAGAGGCCTTGCACCTAGTTTGGAATCAAATCCTTCCTTAGCAATCCAAGCAACAACCGCTTTATCAATCTCAAGGTCATAACCTTTTTCTAGCAATTGGTTCTCTACTTCCATAAGGAATTTTTTTACAACATTATCGATATTGTTCTTCTCAAGCTTGTTGAAGTTAATAATAGAATCAATTCTATTTCTGAATTCAGGCGTGAAATACCGCTTTATAGCTTGATCTCGCTTAACAGTGTTCACTTCTGCTGAGCCTTCGCTGAGACCAATACTTCCTGATTCGTATTCCTTTGCACCAGCGTTACTGGTCATAATAAGAACAACATTTCTAAAATCAGTGGTTCTTCCATTCGAGTCAGTAAGTTTTCCGTGGTCCATAACCTGAAGAAGGATATTAAAAATATCAGGGTGAGCCTTTTCAATCTCATCAAGAAGGAGAACACAGTAAGGATGCTTGTTAATGTTCTCAGTGAGGATCCCTCCTTGGTCGAATCCCACGTAACCTGGAGGAGCGCCAATTAATTTTGCCACTGAATGCTTCTCCATATATTCAGACATATCAACTCTTTCAAAGTGAAGACCAAGAATATGACTCAGTTGTTTGGCAAGTTCCGTTTTCCCAACACCGGTTGGACCAGTAAAGAGGAAAGAAGAAATGGGTTTGTTCTCATCCCTCAAACCAGATCTTGATAAGATGATTGCATTCGATACTTTCTCAACTGCATTATCTTGTCCATATATCAGTAACTTAAGATCTCTTTCGAGGTTTTTAAGCTTATCTTTTTCATGAACAGAGACTGATTTTTCCGGAATTCGCGCCATCATCGAAATAATGTGCTCAACATCGCCCGTTGTTACCTCTGTACGCTTCTTATCAGCAGGCAAAAGAGTTAGGTAAGCCCCAACTTCATCAATAACGTCTATGGCCCTATCTGGGTGCTTACGTTCGTGAAGGTGTTTTGTGGAAAGTTCCACTGCTGTTTTCAGGACCTCTGAAGAGTATTTCACACCATGATGATCCTCAAATTTAGACTTAAGTCCTTCGAGAATCTTTAAAGTATCTTCTTTTGAAGGTTCATCCACGTCCACTTTTTGAAATCTTCGAGTTAATGCCTGGTCTTTCTCAAAGAATTTCCTGAATTCATCATAGGTTGTACTGCCGATACATCGGAGTTCACCTTTGCTAAGTGCCGGCTTCAGCAAATTAGAAGCATCTAAGCTTCCCCCACTGGTCGATCCTGCCCCAATAATGGTGTGGATTTCATCAATAAAGAGAATTTTCTTACTTCCTTGGTCACCTTTGAGTGCTTGAACGACAACTTTTAATCTCTCTTCGAAGTCTCCTCGAAATTTGGTTCCCGCTAGAAGTGATGCCATATCAAGGGCAAAAATTTCAGTATCTTTGAGTTGCTCAGGAACATCGCCTTCATAAATCTTAAGAGCAAGACCTTCAGCGAGTGCCGTTTTTCTACGACGACTTAAAATTTGAACCATCCTTCTAATTTCAGTCTCTCGCCCAATAATAGGATCAATTTTCCCCTCAGCCGCTTGCTTCGTGAGATTCACTGTGAACTCAGCCAACGCTTTTTCGAATTTCTCCTCTTTCTTAAGAGGATCAAAGCCACCTTCGATCTGCTTGTTGGAAGCCTTATCAAATCCATGAGCAACTTTTTCAACGACTTGGATGCGAGTCACTCCTTCTTTTTCTAAAAAATACACAGCATGAGATTCTTTCTCACTAAACATTGCTACTAATAAGTTAATAGGCTGAATTGATTTTTTTCCAGAGGATTGAACATGAAGTGCCGCCCTTTGAATAACTCTCTGAAGGGCCATGCTAATTTCGGGTTGATAACGAACGCCATTTTCTTCAGCAACTTTACGAAGATGATCATTCACAAATTGGTTTTTATTCAAGTCTTCAACTTCTTCATCAGAAAGAATGGAGAAGTTTTTATCTTCATTCATAAAGTCAGTGAGTTCTGATTCTAGGCGATCAATATCTGCTCCAATTTCTGACAAACACTGAGCGACAGCTGGATCAGTCAACATTCCCAAGAGAACATTTTCCAGTGTTAAAAACTCATGTTTCTTTTCATTCGCTAGTTTTATGGATTTGTTAAAAATGACTTCTAAATCGCTGCTAATCATAGACATACCTCTGCTTCTAATATGGTATCACTTTTATAAGAGTCAATGGTAGGGTGTCTGTATTTAGTCTAATTTCAAGGAGTTAGTTAATCAGCTGGTTCTGTGGAGGTTTTTAAAGGGTGCCCTTTTTCTCTGGCATACCGGTTTACCTTCATTACTTTTGACTCTGCTATCTCAAATGTGAATATTCCACAGATGGCCTGACCATCATTATGTATTTTAAGCATTATAGAATGTGATTCAGTGTCGTTCTTTTTAAAGAAGCGTTTTAAAACATGCACAACAAAATCCATTGTTGTGTAGTCATCATTATGCATAATGACTTTGTACATCCGAGGTTGTTGAACCTTGGTTTTTGGCAAAGTCATTATGTCAGTTTTTTCGCCGGGTTCTCCCCCGTCGTGGTCGTTCTCGTCACTCATGGAAAAAATGATATCAGAAATCAGGACAAAAAAAAGCCCCTCGATTGAGGGGCTTATAATTAGTTCATTTCAATGAGTTTTCTCACATTTTCATCATCTGTACTAAACCATGCCTCTTCAACAGAACTAAAACAATTAACATCATAAATAGGTGGATAGTCATCTTGTTCCAAAGAACTGCCTTGTTCGCCATATCTATCATTTAGATCGAGCCTGACCCAAGTTATTTTTGCATCAAACTTTCCAGTGAATACAGTTCCATTCTCTGATACTTTAAATTCAGTAATCGGTAAAAACTCTAGTTTATACATATTCTTTTTACGACCGTTATTTCTTGTTCCTAAATAACGTCCGTCATTCATCTTCTTAATGACAACTGCAATATACTCCCAGCCAATAGCTCCAAAATAATGAGATCCTGAACATAAAATATATTCAGAAGCTTTCGCATTTGAATTTATGATTGATAAGAAAGCCAATACAGTGATTATAAATCTCATAAAATCCTCCTCAATTTAATGTAAAGATCCTATCACTATTCAAGAGCGGTACTAGATTTTTGAAATTTTTACAAAAAAAGGCCCCTATTAAAGTTAGGAGCCATATTAAGACAAGTTCGTTTATCGACAGCGAGCCGTTTTTTTCCAAAAACTTTCAGTCACTACCAGTGTTCGACACTGTTTATAAGTGACAGGGCTGATAGTTCCATTTTTTCGAATCCAGAATTCCAATCGAATGATGGGTAAAGTCGCAACAGAATCGTTTTTAGTACATTTGATTACATAAAGAGTGTCCGAAGATTTACTTGATGGTTCATAGACCAAAGCATTTTCACATTTAGCATCATAGCCAAGTTCAATTGCCTTTACGGCTTGATCATAGTTTTCATTTGCAAAAGACTTTGCAGAAAGTAAGACCAGCACAATAATTGTTAGAAATTTCATTTTTTCTCCAAAAAAAGCCCCTACCGGAGTAGGGGCCAGATAAACCACTTCATAGAGTGATTAATTTCTTTTGAAATTACATAAAACACTGAAGTTCTGATTCTTAACCATTAGACCTGTCATAATAAAAAGATCCTTTGAATTATAAACAGCATGAGAAATGGCATCCCCATTCACGACTTCAACTGTGTAAAGGTTCATGGATAAATCAGACTCAGGCTCTTTGTCTCCATTATAAGTAACAACAAGTTTGAAATCCTCGAGACTAAATGTCTCTGTAATCTCTTTATCAAATGAAAATTCAACATTTGATGTCTTAGTGATTACCCCATTGTCTCGGATTGAAATATCACAAGTTAATCCAATCGCAAGAACATTTGAACTCACTAGAATTGATAAGATGAAAATAATTTTTTTCATGAATAAACTCCTAAAAAAAAGCCCCGGACAAAGCCGGGGCCATATAAGAACGATTACTCGTCGTTATTAAGACTGAAGCCTTGAAGTTTATCGGCCAGAGTGGCTGCTTCAACTTTCTCAGGCTTGTAGCTTCCCATGTCTCCAGAGGCAGCTTTAAGTGAAAGAGCGATTTTTTTCGCTTCTTTATCAATACTGATAACAACCGGCTTAACCGTATCACCTTTATTGATAACGTCAGTCGCTTTTTCAACTCTTTCTTCAGAAAGTTCAGAAATGTGAATCATTCCTTCAATTCCTGTTTCAAGTTCTACGAAAGCACCAAATTCAGTCACTCTCACAACTTCACCTTCAACTTGTGAACCAACAGGAAGTCTTTCATCGATTCTCTTCCAAGGATCTTCCTCAAGTTGCTTGATACCGATACAGAATTTTTGGTTTTCGCTATCAACTGTAAGGATCACACCTTTAACAGTGTCACCTTCGTTGAAGAATTCATTTGCGTTGATGTTTTTCTTTGTCCAAGAAATATCTGAAACGTGGATAAGGGCATCAACCTCTTCTCCAAGGTCAACGAAAGCTCCGAAGTCTACGATAGACTTAACTTTACCTTCAACTGTCATACCGACAGAGTACTTCGCTTCGATTCCATCCCAAGGGTTAGGAAGAAGTTGTTTAACCCCAAGAGAGATTCTCTTGTTTTCAACATCAACTTCAACAACAACCGCTTCAACTCTGTCACCAACAGCATATTCTTTAGATGGGTTTTTAGGCTTTTGAGTCCAGCTCATTTCTGAGACATGGATCAGACCTTCAATTCCATCATCAAGTTCTAGGAAAACACCGTAATCTTTAATGCTGACAACTTCACCAGCAACTTTAGATCCAACAGTATATTTCTCATGAGCACTTTCCCATGGGTTAGGCTGAACTTGCTTAAGACCAAGTGAGACTCTTTCTTTGTTTGAATCGTACTTCAAGATTTTAACATCAATTTCATCACCAACAGAAAGGATGTTGCTTGGGTGTTTTACACGGCCCCAAGACATATCAGTGATGTGAAGAAGTCCATCAACACCACCAAGATCAATAAACACACCATAATCAGTGATGTTTTTAACGATCCCTTTAACAATCATTCCTTCTTGGATCTGACCAAGAGTTTCACCTCTTAGCTTATCTCTCTCATCAGAGAGGATCGCTCTTCTAGAAAGAACGATGTTCCCTCTTTTCTTATTGAACTTAATCACTTTGAATTCCATTGTTTTACCAATGTACTTATCAAGGTTCTTCACAGCTCTAAGGTCAACTTGCGAACCTGGCAAGAAGGCCTTAACGCCGATATCAACTGAAAGACCACCTTTAACCTTGGCCATAACAGTCCCTTTAACAGGGTTACCATTTTCACAAGCTTCAGAGATTCGATCCCATGCTTGAAGAATTTCAGCTTTATCTTTAGAAAGAACAAGGTTTCCAAGAGCTGATTCTAGTTTTTCAACATAAACATCAATCTCATCGCCTTGTTTTACTTTTAACGTTCCATCGTAATTCTTGAATTCTTTAGCGAATACAAGTCCTTCTTGTTTGTAACCGATATCAATCGTTACAAAGTCATCGTTGATTCCTACAACGAGTCCTTTAAAGACTTCACCTTCGGTGAATTCTTTCGGAGCACCTACGTCGCCTAAAAACGCGTCGATGTCCTTTGTGTTGTCTTTGTCGTCGTCGAAAGTTGTGACAACGTCGAACTGTTCAACCCAGCTCGGGATAGTTCCTTTTGTCATTTGATTACCTCTTTTTGAAGACTGCAGGAGCAGCTTCAGTGTCATTAGATTTCCTACTGGAAATGAGTTGGCAGAATAGTGATGATGGTCCAATGAGTCAAGAGCTTTCTCCTCGCTGGCTCCATATAAGGAGACAAAGAGCGAGAAAAACCACTATAGCCCCTGAAATTGAGAGTAGAGAGAGCTTTTCATTAAAAAACCAATAGCCAAAGATCGCTGCAAACGGAGATTCCAAAAGAAAAGTGACTCCCACCACGTGTGGAGGGATGGTTTTCTGAGCCTTAACTTGAATGGTGAAAGCGATAAGAGCTGAGAAAATGGAGACAATAACAAATCCCCACACCAGCTGACTTGTTACTTCAACCGGAGCAGGAACCCCTTCCCCAATAAAAGCGACAGCCCCCCCCCATAATCCCATGTATAAACATTGGAGGGCATTAAAGAGAAAAGGATCAACCTGTTTTGCCTTTTTATCAACGTAGATAATGTGGAAAGAAAAAATCAGGGCACATAAAATCGTGAGCCAATCTCCAAGATTCAAATGATGAATACTCAGTTCACAAAGCATGGCCATACCAACCATGGCGAGAAAAACTGAAAACCAAAAGATGAGAGGGTAACGAACTTTGTTGACCACTCCTAGAATGATAGGAGTAAAGATTACATAAAAAGTTGTGAGAAACCCACTCTTTGCAACCGTTGTTAAGTTCAACCCATAAGTTTGAAGGATAAGACCTCCCCCTAGAAAGAGAGAAGCGATAAAAGCTTCTTTATAATGGAGTCTCTTACGGTTGATAATAATAAGAGGAAGAACAATCCCTCCTGAAATAAAAAAACGAATCGCATGGGCCCATAAGGGGTCGAAGGCTTCAAAGGTCCATCTCGTCCCAATAAAGCCCAAACCCCAAAAGATAGCTGCAATAAAGAGCAATATATAGTTTATCAGAAGGTCCTCATTTAAAAGCCATAGTCATTAATACACTATTATAGGAAGGTTGGAGTAAAAATTACAGAAACCTTTAGCCGACTCCGGTTTTTTGATAGTAAGGGCTTAAATTTAGCTTAATTAAAAGAGGAGACCTCATGAAAAAACTATTGTTTTTAGTCGTTTTAATCAGTTTATCGAATGCATCGATGGCGCTTGACCGAGTTGTTTGTAAAGACTCCGAAGGTTATCAATCATTTATTATCACTCCAAGAGATAAAGATTTTCTTTTTGAAATGAGAAACGGTAAATGGACTGATGTTGTCGCTATGATCCCAAATCGTTATGTCGATTTTGAAAATGATTTTGGTCTCTTTTTCTCAGTCACAAACTTTAAGAATTCAGATGGCAAGAGCTTAACGGTTATTCTTCAAGCTGATGATGACTTTTCAAACCCTCCTGGTATCCAATTAAAAGGGAAGATTCTTGTCAAAGCAGGCTCTACTTTAAGTACACCTGTTGTTTGCGAAACTTTTCACTCAAGTAATGATGACTGGGCTGATGATGACAGTGACTGGGGCGACGACTGGGATAATGACGACGGTGACTGGGGAACTGGTGACGAATGGGGAAATTTTTAAAAAAAGGAAAAAATGAAAAAATTATTATTTACTACGATTTTACTCACAAGCTTTAATACTTACTCTCAATGTTCATTGAGTTACAATTTTACTAAAAGAAGTAAAATGGATCCTGAAGTTCTTGAAATCCTAGAGAGTAAAGGATACTCGATTCCTGAGACAAGAAAGGGATTAAAAAAAGCTCCCTTTAGTGTGAGTTATAGAGTTCCATACTGGGACTTTTATATCCTAGGCGATTTGGTTCATTACAGTGTGCGACTTTTCCATGATTCTGGTTTTAGTAAGAGATACGATGTCTACGTAAATCTTCCATCGAAGATTCATCCTGAGAATCTGGACTTAAAAAGAAGAGCAGCAAAGGCAACTACGATTTCTGAAAGAGAGGAACTTCTTTCTCAAATTGATCCGAGCTTGAATAATCCTAAGCTCCCAAACTTTGGGATCATTTCAGCAGATAAACTTCCGAATTGCCAAGATATTCTTTAGAGAATTTTCTTGCCCTGAATCGAATAAGATTGGAGCTCTCCCGTGACGGCTCCAATCTTAAAGTCTGATTGAAATTTTAGGATTCTTCGATATTTATCATTTGAGATCCAAACGTACATATCCCCTTCTTTCGCAATTTCACCATCATACTTAGTAATAATTTTCATTTTGATGGCCTTAAAGTGACCATGAGCAGTCAGGCGAATTTTCTCTCTCTTAACAACTTCAGTTCTCATCGTCCAAGTCTTACCCTTGGTCGTTGTCGGGATCAGATAAACATCCCCTGGCCTTAGTGGCATACCTCTAATAAAGAAAAAGGCTGACAAGAAATCCTGAGAAAAATAAGGGATTGAAACATCTTCTTTTTTATAAGTGACTTCCTCCCCTTTTATTTTCTTATAGCGGAAGTAGGTCATTAGTTTTTCACGATCATAAAGTTCAATATGATCGACCATCTTCTTTGACTCTTTTTGAGAGATTGAATACTTCAAAGGAACAAAGTCTTTCACTTTGACAAAAGACTCTACGACATCATCAATTTGATAGACCCATTTATAAAATTTCGCTGAAGTGGCTCTCGCATAAAAATAATACACATCCTCTTCACCAACTTTAGCATTTTCTTTAACTCGAACAGAAACATCACCTGCATGAACTCCAAGATAAGTTGCATTCAAAACAGTTTCTTCACCAATAAAAATATATTTAGGATTAAAAAGTTTCCAGAAATTCTTAGATTTCTTATCATCTTTTGAGAGCTGTTTAGTTGCTGGCAGCTGAACCTCTGGGTTTTTAACTATAACAATCTCTTCTTCAGCTTCTTTCTTCTTTTCTTTTTTAGTTTCTTTTTTTGCAGAGACATTTACGACCTTTGTTTCAACTTTAGGTTTCTCAGGCTCTTCTTTCCGAACAGTCTTAAACTTGTCTTTTAGATGGTCTTCAATTTCTTTTATTTCAGCAGGCTTGTGATCTCCCATGGTTCCTTTTTCAACCTCAGAGGATGAACACGATAGTACGAGGACTAAGACGGGGAAATACCGCATAATTGATCGATTTTTTTTCTTAATGGTTCCTCTCCATGGGAAAACTGTACACCAATCTTTACGTACAATAATAGATTAGAATTCACTTTCCTTCTAATTTTAACCATATCTTTTTCTGTGCATATGAGAAAATATTTTTCCTGAGTGCACTTCTCTAGAATTTTTTCGATTCGATCATCATCATAAGGATAATGATCAGGAAAGGTCACTTCTTCTAAAACCTTGAGCCCTTGCTCCTTTAACAACCTAAAGAAAGACTGAGGGTTTGCGATTCCCGTTACCGCGAGACACTCTATTTCATTTGTTGAGTTTAGTTCTTGTTTAGTATGAGCAAAACTATAAAAACCTTCAAAACCATAGGAAATCCCTCCCCAGGTGACTTGCTTACTAGCAGAGTTTTCTAAGAATTTTTTAACTTCTGATTTTTGGTTTGTTGAGGCTTGATTCTCACGGGTAAAAAGTATGACTTCCGCTTCTTTCAATGCTGACACCCCTTCTCTGAGGTATCCTCGGGGGGCGGTTTCAAATTGCGATAGAGGCAATGTCGAATCAATTAACACGATATCAAGGTCACGTTGAAGTTTGAGATGTTGAAAACCATCATCAAGTAAAACAACGTCTGGCTGAACTGACTCAAAATATCTCAAAAGATTTTGATAGCGGTCTTTGCCTACAACCACTGCCCCTTTTGAAATTTTATGTGAGATTAATAAAGGCTCATCTCCAAAATGTGAGGCATCTGATTTAAAGCGATCTTCTGATCGCAAAATACCTGCCCCTCCCTCAAGTTTTCCTTTATAACCTCTCGTTAACACAAGAACTGTTTTGTCATGTTTGTTCAGATACTCAGCTAACCAAATGACTAGGGGGGTTTTTCCAGTACCGCCAAAAGCAATATTACCAATTGAAATGACAGGGACTTTTACTTTATGAGAGCTCAAAAATCTCCAACGATAAAGGGTTCTTCTTAAGGAGTAGACACCCGCCCACAGTTGACTTAAAGGTGTTAAGAAAAAAGAAAAAAACCCTTTCACTTATTTAGTCTCTCTTTCATTGACTGGATCATATGAGGGGCAGCACTATCTTCTGCGCTTTCAAACATTGCTTTTAATTCTTCTAACTTTTTTTGAACTTTTTCATAAGTATCTGTCTGAAGGAATCTTTTAATTTTCTTTAGCAGGTAATACGGTCTAAACCTCTCTCCTAATAGCTCAGGGAAGACCTCTTGGTTAAAGATGACGTTTGGCAGGCTCACAAACTTATCATAGTTGATAAAAGTGTAATTGATAAATTTATTAAACTCTGAAACTTGATAACAAACAATTGTAGGAACACCGAAAAGGCCACAAGTAAGAGTCACCGTTCCACTTGAAGCGACAGCTAAACAGCTACTTTTCAATGCACTCTCTAACTCTGTTGAAGCATACACTTTATCAAAAAGATGGTCATAGGGTTCGTAGAATTTCTGTTTTGCACTTTCTGTCTTTACCAAATGAAACTGATAACCCATGTCCTTTATCATTTTAATCACTTCAGCAAAAACGGGAAGATGAAATTTAACTTCACTATCTCTGGACCCTGGTAAAAAAAGGATATTTTTTGAATCTTTAGCAGCTTTCGTTAATTTGTCACGATACTGGCGATAAACCGGATGTTTTACCGTCACAATATTATGAACTCCTCTTTCTCCGAACCATTTTTTTTCAAATGGTAGAATGCAGTACAAACTAGAGGTTGCTTTTGCCAATGACTTCGCACGATACTCTTTCCATGCCCAGGCTTGAGGAGCAACGTAATATAAAATCTCAACGCCTTCTTTCTTCAGCTTTTTAGCAAGGCTTAGATTAAAACTCTGAAAATCTATCAGTATAGCAAATTTTGTTTTTCTTTTTTTTACCTCTTCGACCAAGCGTCTTCGAGCATCAAAATAGAATTTAATTTTCAAAAGAGCTTCAGAGTAACCAAATGTTGAAAAATCTTTGAGATCATAAAGAACTTCAACTCCAAGTTTTCGGAAATAATCTCCTCCAACTCCAAAAAAGTTCATTTCAGGGAATGCCTCTAATACTTGAGGTAAAAAGGTCTCTGCATGTTCTTCACCTGACTTCTCCCCCGCAATAATCAGGCATGACTCTTTCATCATTTTTGAGAAGCCTTATAGATCATTTCTAAATTCTTAAGAGCTTGAGCACCTTCTTCAAAGCTTGTGAGAGGATCACTCCCGGTCAATATTGCTTTGTAAAAAGATTCATGTTCAATCAAGAGGTGATCTCTTTTATTATAATCACTTTCCTCTCCATCAACTCTTATTTTCGTATTCATAAGATCAATATAAATATCGTGGGCCCCTCTAATATGAACAGAACGCTCTTCATGATCATGATTTCGATCCGTCGTAAATCTAACCTTGCGACCCGATTGCATTGTCGCAACGGCCTCAAGAGTATCAGTATATTCAGTAACACTCTTTTCCATCTTTTCTACTACAATTGACTCAATATCTTCATTGAGAAGATACGTGGCGAGATCAATATCGTGAATAGTAAGATCTTGGAGCACATCAACATCAGCTGCCCTTCCTTTAAAAGGGGTGACTCTTTTAAAGTGTACATCTAAGGCGCCATCTAAATTAAACATTTTACTTTGCCATACTTCGTGACATCTTTCACTATGCCCCGTCATATAGACTTTATCTTGCTTCATCCCGAGGATTTCTTTTGCCTGCTCATAGGTCTGGCAAAGCGGCTTTTCGCAAAAAACATGCTTTCCCGCTTGAACAACTTCTTTTAAAAGAAAGTGATGACTTGATGTCGTTGTCACAATAACAAAAGCATCCACTTTTGAATAAAGCTCTTTAAAGTCTTTAGTGAGAATGACGTCTGGATGATTTTCTTTGGCCATGCTTAATTGCTCATCACTTAAATCGGCAATTCCAACAAGCTCTGAAAAGTTGAGAGCTTCAGCTTTTTGAGCATGCCATTTACCTAGGTGACCATAACCAATAAGAGCGACTTTAACTTTATTCATAATTAACTACATAAAAGAAGGGATACCAATTCGACTCTCACGAATAAACTTCATCATCTCATCAATAATAGGGTTGCCTCCATATTCATCAATTGTTTCCTGAGAATCAACAAAAGAACGTGGTGACAAGGCTGAGGCTTCCATACTTCGATAGAAATCCACGACCTCTGAAATTACTGTTTTATCATACCCTTGTCTCTTTAAACCTATAATATTAACACCTTTTAACCGAGCTCGGTTCCCAAGCGCCGTACAATAGCATGGGATATCTCTATCAATAGCCGTTTCACCACCTATAAAAGCACCTTTACCAACTGTTACAAATTGAGACACGTTGGTCGCTCCACTTAAAATTGCTCCCTCTCCAATTCGAACGTGCCCACCAAGGTTACTAGCGTTCACCAGCCTTACTCTATTTTCAATAACAACATCGTGACCAATATGAGCATAGGCCATAAACATATTATCATTTCCAATAATTGTTACTTGGTCTTGTTTAAGAGTTCCTTTGTTAACAGAAACAAACTCTCTGAAGATATTATTGTCACCAATAATAACCTTGGTATCTTCTCCTTTATAGGAAATATCTTGAGGATAAGAACCAATACTACAATGAGGTGAAAAATGATTATTTTTTCCAATTGTTGTATTCCCATCAACTACAGTATGAGGGAGTAAAATAGTACCTTCTCCAATTTTTACCTTTGGACCAATATAACAGAAAGCACCAACTTGAACGTTATCAGCAATCTCAGCTCCTGACTCAACGACAGCACTTGTATGAATATTATTCGCCATGAATTACCCCTCTTTCTTATTAAAATTTAACAATGCAAAAACTTCAGAAGAGGAAACGATCTCTCCTGCACATTCCATCTCACACTCAAAAGTCATATAAGGCCCTCGAGTTTTGATTAGTTTCCCCCGAAAACGAATATTCATTCCAGGTACAATTGGTTTTCGAAAGCGAGTCTTATCTACACCAAGTAGAGAGACATCTAAAACATAGTCAGACATTTGATCTTCAAAAGCATTCATAAAAATAAAAGGGCAAACCTGAGCACCCATTTCCACTTGTACCACGCCTGGTAAAATTGGATTCCCCGGGAAATGGCCTTTTAAAATTTCAAGATCAGGCCGTATTTTAAAGTCACCGACTGCATACGAACCAACAAAACTCTTCGAATTTATATTAGAAATTGATTCCCCCCAACCCTCTGTTAGGTGGACCTCTTCAATAGAGTCCACAAAAAGAAAGGGAGGTCGATGGGGAAGAAAATCGAGGACAGCGGCTTTATTATAGAGCATCTACGACCTTTGGCCTTGTTTTTGAAAGTGAATAATACTTCGGCGCCATTCTTTTATATCAGTGGCAGGATAACCCGCAACTGTTTGCCCATCAGGAATGTCCTTGGTCACAATCGTTGCTCCTGCAACCTGACAACCAGAACCAACCTTTGTGTCATTTGAAATAGAGCAATTTCCACTAATAAAAGTAAAATCACCGATGACTGAACTTCCGGCACATCCCGTATGCCCGCAAATGACAACCCCTCTTCCAAGTTGAACATTGTGAGCAATCATAACTTGATCATCGAGTTTAGAACCCTCTCCAATTTTTGTCGGAGTAAAGGTCCCCATATCAATTGTCGTATTAGCTCCAATCTCTACATCATTTCCAATTTCAACTCCACCAAAATGCCAAACCTTTTTATGCATACCTTCAATGAAATTATAACCAAAACCATCTCCCCCAATCACGACTCCTGAATGAATTCGACATTGAGAACCAATCTTCGTAAAGGAATAAATTGTGACATTAGGAAAGAGGATTGTTCCTGCTCCAATTGAAACATTAGAGCCAACCACACAACCTGGATAAAGCTTTACACCTTCAGCGATCTTTACATTATCCCCTAGAAAAACATTTTGAGAAATTTCAGCACTAGGATCGATTTCACAAGTTCCTAGTTGTCGCCCATCAACTAAATGTTGAATACCTTCAAACTTCTGATCATAAAAAACCTTCGATACATCGATCATGGCTTGATCAAAGTTTTTTGTTGTCGCGACCCAAGTAAATGATTTATGAGCGGAAAGATTTTTCTTTTCAGCACTCCAAAGATCTTCTGGCACAATCAGGCCAAGGTCTTTAGCCTGATTTCTTTCAATACCCTCAAATAACTCTTTTAGAAATCTTTTTGATTTCACAAAGCAAAGAGACCCATTCTGGGGCTCCTTCGGTAGTGAAACAGAGTTGGCCATAAGAGCCTTCCCCTGTTCAAGCTTAATTGATTTGAGGTCTTTTAAGTTCACTACTTATATTTTGAATCGTAAATTTTAATGACTTCTTCAGTTAGGTCTTTTTTAGATTTTGCAAAAACAACCGGAGAAGCACTCACTTCAACCGTGAAATCAACACCAGATTTTTGAGAAACTTGATCAACGATCTTTTTAATTTTTTCAAGGATTGGCTTTTTTAATTCAGCTTCTTGCTTCTGAATCTCTTTTTGATAACCCATCGTTTGCTGCTGAAGTTTCATGAAATCAGCTTGAAGTTCACGTTCTTTCTTCCCTCGTGCTTCAGCGCTTAGAAGGGAAGCTTGTTTCATAAGATCATCTCTTTTCTTCTTAAGCTTTTCTTCTTCCTTTTTGATTGTCTTTTTCTTGTTATCAAACGACTTTTTAAGCTTAGAAGTTACCCTCTTCCCTTCTTTAATTGAGTCAAGAACTTGCTGTATATTAATCACTCCAATTGTCACTGAATCAGCTGAGAAAACAGCTGCACTTGAAAGCAAAAGTATTCCTATTAAAATTTTCTTCATCGTATCCTCCGATTCTAAAATATTTGTCCAATATCAAAAAAGAACTGATTGGCAGAGATTCCATCTTCACGATTGATTGGATAACCAAACTCAAATCGTAGAACTCCGATTGGAGAGAACCATCTCACTCCAAACCCCCAGTCCTGTTTCATACTATAGTCACCATCTTTACCAATATAATCCTCAAAAACATTCCCAAAGTCATAGAAGACGGCCCACTTAAGACCCGCTTCTCTAACGAGAGGATGTTCAAGCTCAATCGTTCCAAGCACTGAATGAAGTCCACCAACATTATAAAGACGAGGCTGAGATGTTGCCGGGTCAGTAAACTCTCTTTGAGGTCCAATATCACCAATAACATAACCTCTTAGGTTCCGAGCTCCACCCATTTGGTATTTTTCTGTTCTTGGAATATTTCGATTTTCGGATGTTTCAAAAAGCTGAGAAACTCTTAAACGTGAACGAAAGATAAGATCATTCCAAATAGGCTGGTAGATCCTTCCGTCGATTTGAGTGCTTAACCACCTTTGATCAAACCCAAGCCCAACATATTCAACGGCAAACCGAGTATAGTATCCATCTGTCGGCTCAAATGCGTTATTTCTTTTATCAGTAACGAGGGAAACTTCAACCCCTGAAGCAATCCCATTCTCATCTTCTTCAACAATTGATGGGTTGGGAGCATTTTTAACTTCTGTTTCTTCAAGACCGTAAGTAACAAAGAGACGAGTGTATTCAAAAATCGGATAACCGACTCGAACCTCTCCTCCTTCTTTTACAAAGGTATAATCTTCAACAAGCGTTGAGCGGTTACGATAAACAAGCCCTCCAACGGTGAATTGGGTATCATTAAAATAAGGCTCAGTTAAACCAAGGCTGTAGTTTTGCTCAACATCAGAAAAGCTTAAGTTGAAATTTAAGTTCTGTCCTAAACCTCTAAAGTTATTCTGACGGATTGAAGCTTGTAAAAACCCTCTCGTCCCCGTCGAGTAACCAGCCCCAATGGAAATTTGTCCGGTCTGACGTTCTTTTACAGAGATATTAACATCAAGAATATTATCTCGGTTTTTTCTTGAAACCGTATTGAAGACAACACTACCCGGTTCAAAAAATCCTAATCGATTAACATTTTCTTTTGAGATTCTAAGCTTAGATCCTGAGAACTTCATCCCTTCAAGGATTCGTAACTCTCGACGAACAACCTTATCACGAGTCTTAGTATTTCCTCGCACATTGATATTACCAAAATAGGCAATCTTACCTTTCTCAAATGAGAAATTGATATCAACTTTGTTCTTACCGTCTTCCTCAACAGGAGTTAATGTTCGAAGAACGTTTACGAAAGCATAACCAAGATCTTGGTACATTTCGGTGAGGTTTTGAATATCCTTCCGAAGGCTTTCTTCTGAATAGGTCTCTCCCGTTTTAAGGCTTGTTTTCTCAGCTAATTCACTTTCCGTAAAAAGGAGATCTCCACGATAGTTAATCTCGCGAACTTCGTATTGAGGTCCTTCCGTAATATTGAGAGTGATGAAAATCCACTTCCGATCCTCAGAAACCGTAATAACGGGGTTCCCGACGTTAACCTGTAAGTAACCTTTGGTTCGATAATAATAAGAAAGTCGCTCAATATCAGCCTGAAAGTTAAACTCTTTAAAACTCCCTGAGTCTGAAAGACCTGAGAAAGTAGAATCCTCTTGAGTCATCATGAAGTTTTTAAGTTCATCATCTGGAAGATCTTTGTTCCCAAGGAAAGTGACTTTTTTAACTTTAACCTTATCAAACTCTTTGATACTAAAAGTAACAACAACCGTTTCATTATTTACGGGTTTAATTTCGTAATCAACTTGAGAAAGATAATAACCTTTCTCTTCATACATTTTTTGAATTGTAACAACGTCATTTTTAAGGTTGCTAACATTAATTATATTGAACTCTTTAAGAGAAATTTGTTCCTTCAGCTCATCATCACCAATCTCATCATTACCTTCGATGAAAATCTTTTTTACGATTGGCTTTTCTTTAATCTTAAAAACAAGCGTCTCACCTTGTTGGTGGGCTTCAACGCTTTCAAAAAATTGCATTTCATAAATCTTTTTAATGTCTGAACGAAGCTGGTAGTTCGTAATTCGCCGACCCGGTGATGACTTGATCTTATCGAGGATGGCCTCCGGCTCTATTTTTCTCAATCCTTCGATCTTAATTTTTTGAATTTTAAAGAGTGTTTTTTCGGGGCCGATTCCGTTTTTTCCTTGCGCCCAGATCGGCAGGGAATAGGCGCCCATCAAAACACAAAATACCAATAACTTCATGTACATACTGCTTTGTGCAAAGACGTCGATATCAAAAAATTTTAGCGAATTAGTTGACCATCTTCAATGGTTATTTTGTAAGGAAATTGTGATGCTATTTTGAGGTCATGGGTAACAACAACCAAAGTAGAGCCAAGCTCACTCGCAAGCTCTTTAAGAAGGCCAATTACTTTCTCAGAGTTTTTAGAATCGAGATTTCCAGTAGGCTCATCACAGAGTAGTAGCTTAGGCTTTAAAATCAAGGCCCTAATAATATTAACCCTTTGCTGCTCTCCTCCTGAGATTTGATAGGGGTATTTTTTGAGGCAATGAGTTACTCCTAAGTATTTGGCCAGCATTTCAGTAAGCTCAATAAATGGTTTTTGTTTCCTTCCAGCTATTTTAACAGGGAGCAATATATTTTGTTCACAAGTTAAACTCGATAATAAAAAGTGAAACTGAAAAACAAATCCTATTTGATTGTTTCTAAATTCAGAAAGTTCTCCATCTGAAAGCTTTGAATAATCCTTTCCCCCAACTGAAATTTTTCCCGATGTTGGAGTTTCAAGCCCTCCAACCAGGTAAAGAAGTGTCGACTTACCAGAGCCTGAACTTCCTAGGATTACCGACTGGCTTTTGTCTTCAAGCTGAAGATTAATCCCCTTTAATACCTCTACTTCTGAGTATGATTTTCTTAAGTCAATAACCTGGATCATGCAAACCTTTGTCTTAATCCCGCAAGAATACTTTTTCTTCTCTCACGCCATAGTATAAAGAGAATCACTCCAAGAGACCAAAGAAAAGTCAGAGCAAAGACAATAAAAACCCCTGAAGGCTTTAGGTATAAAGAAAGATAATCTAACTCATAGATACTTCCTGGAAGCTTTAAGAAGGGAAGCTTGAGGACAACATTATCTATAAAAAAAGTCATCAGTAATGAAAGTACACAAGAGCTCAACCAAATGAGAATAATTAGCCCAACCCAAAATTGATGAATCGCTTTAGCACTTACTCCTAAGGCCCTTAACATAAAAAATTCTTGAGACTTTTTAATTGTGTTAAAATTAATAAACGCCACAATATTAAAAAGACCAATCACAATAATCAATTGAAGGATAATTGTGATTGAAAATTTCTCAACTTTAACTGCATCAATTAACGTTTTAAAACCACTCCAATAAGGCTTTACAAGAAAACCATAACCAAGGCTCGTTTCAAGACGAGCTTGAACTTTTTTAAGCTCAGTCTCAGAAACATCCTCGAGTTTAATCAATACTGTATTCACCCGATCTTCTGTGTTTGCAAATTTTTCAAGTTGTGTTCTCGGCATATAAACAACTCTTAAGTCTTTTTTATAAATTCCATGAGAAATAACTTTTTCGACTCTAACACTATTCAGGTATGGCAGGTCATCAATGTTTTGATTTCCTCTCGTAAAAGCGAGAACGACATCATCTCCCTCTTGAACGTTGAGCTCCTTAGCAAGAGCTGTTCCAATAACAATTCCATCTTCAATTTTAAACTCGAAGTCCAGGGCTGAAACTGTTTTGAATTCTTCGGAATCTATACCATTAACAAGAACACCTTTACTCTTTTGGTTCGCAATTAAAAAACCTTCTGTTCTGATAACACCTGCAAACTTTTTTATCTTCTCTTGATCTATAGACTCTCTAAAACTCTTATTAATAGAAAAGAAACCAAACTGGGATGTAACTTCTAGATCCGAGGAGTTCTTTCTCAATCCTTTTTTCAATAGAACTTCGTAGCCATCCATCAAACCAAAGTTACAAAGGATAACCCCCATAGAAAAAGAAAGACCAAGAATTGTAAAAAATAGAAAAACCAGAGTGTTTTTCCCTTCTAGTAAAATTTTTAAAAGCGCCCAAAAGGAGAGGTTCATTCAGTCCCCCCTGTCGTTCTCCACTGGAGGTACGCCCTGATAAAAGGATCAATATCACCATCTAATACTCGTTCAGCGGATCCCATCTCTTCATTGGTTCGATGGTCTTTAACCATCTTGTAAGGATGAAGAACATAGGAGCGGATTTGAGATCCCCAGCCAATTTCTTTTTTACTGTCTTCTACTTTTTGTTGTTCCGCTTTTTTCTCTTCCATCGCTTTTTCATAGAGCCGAGAACGAAGAATTTTTAAAGCTGTCGCTTTGTTTTGATGTTGAGAACGTTCATTCTGACAGGTAACAACGATCCCTGTTGGGTTGTGAGTAATTCGTACCGCAGAGTCAGTGGTATTAACAGATTGGCCACCAGCCCCACCAGAACGATAAACATCAATACGAATGTCACTATCAGGAATATCAATTTCTATATCATCATCAATTTCAGGAGAAACAAAAACAGACGCAAAAGAAGTATGCCTTCTTGCATTGGAGTCAAAAGGTGAAATTCTCACTAATCGATGAATACCGGTCTCAGATTTCAAAAGCCCGTAAGCAAAGTCCCCTTCGACAGAGAAAGTACAAGACTTTATTCCAGCTGAATCACCATCCTGAAAATCATAAAGTTTCGTTTTAAATTTGTTTTTCTCTGCCCATCTCATCAACATACGCTGAAGCATTGAGGCCCAATCACATGACTCGGTCCCCCCGGCTCCTGCGTTGATAGAGACGATTGCATTATTCCCATCGGTTTCTTCAGAGAGAAAAGCTTTCTGTTCTTGAGCCGCAAGCTCTGGGCTTATCTTTTCAAGTAACATGAGTGCTTCTTGTGCAGAACTTTCATCCCCTTCTTTTGCGTATTCTTGAAGAATATCAAACTCATCAAACTTGTCATTGAGTTGAGCAAAGGAATTTATCACATTAAGGAGCAGAGACTTTTCTTTTTGAATCTTTGAAGCTGCATTATTATCGTCCCAAAAACTAGGATCAGTTTCGAGAGCTTCAATCTCTTTTAGACGCTGGGATTTCTTTTCAATGTCAAAGTGACCTCCGAATTTTATCGAGAGTCTCTTTGTATTCTTTAAGAACGTTTGATTGCTCTTTTAAAAGCTCTATTGAACTAGACATGACATCAAAATATCAGGAAAAAAAGGTATCGAAAAGCTAAGAACAGTTACCATCCACAAGACAATCTTGCTGTTTTCTAATGAGTTTTGTCTCACCCGGAGGCAATTCCTTCATACATTTCTCTTCAGGTGTGAAATAACGCTTCCCAGCTCTCTCGTAGCGGATTTTTCTTTTAGGCTCAGTTAGATTCTGGAGAACAACAAGAATACTAGCAATCCCATCACGCCCAATTGAAGGAAAGCCCCCAGTTACGACTCCAACCCCTTTAACAAGTGTTTTCCAGGTGAACTCATCGGGTAGTGACTTGTGTTTTGCAAGATACTGAAAAACTTGTCTAACAATCCAAGGATCCTTGGAGGGATCATAAGGCTTAAAGTTGTCTTGTTCTTCAGCCTCGCCTTTGATGAAATCCTGGACTATCGCCCAAAGGCCTGGCTTAAAATGGTTCTGGTACGCAAGCTCTACTTCATTAATTTTCTCGCCAGCATCATTGGTATAC
The DNA here is from genome assembly GCA_030426585.1 of Bacteriovoracia bacterium. Lineage (GTDB taxonomy): Bacteria > Bdellovibrionota > Bacteriovoracia > Bacteriovoracales > Bacteriovoracaceae > JAUHYH01. The sequence continues at coordinate 12,448 of JAUHYH010000005.1, read as the reverse complement.
TCATTAAGGATATTATCCCCATTGAGATCAAATTTTCCCATTGTCGATTCAATACTAAACATACCCGTATAAACCGCCATGATATCACTCTCACTGTAAGGGACATTATCGTAAGCACAGGACTTGGTATAACCCTCGAGTAATAAAGTGTATCTTCTCAACTCTTTTGTTAGTGAAGTATCATTGGGATCTACCGATCGATATTTATCATAGAACTTCTCTAGGTTTGGTAAATACTTAAAATGCGTATCATTATGTTTTGCATTTTTTTGTCTTAAAAAGAAATAGAAATGATCTCGGATACACTTCGTATCATACCGAGGCTCTCCTTTATAGATATCCACAATCTGACAATCAGCTTTAGCAAAATAAACATCCTTAGGCACATTCTGGTCAGAGTTTACTCTCAATTGAGAAACGATATCGTCTTTAATTTCAACAGCACTAAAAATTCCAAAAAAGAATTCAAGAAGTTCACTGACTTGGATCTTACCATCATCATTCGCCGAATAAATGAAGAGATCTGGAATTGTTAAAGCATTTTCAGCCGAGCTGTCCTCTTTACCTTTCTCGATAATCCCGGCTTCTCTGAAAAGCTGTCTAAACTCTAGAATAATGAGATAAAGCTGCCCTAAATCGACATTACCCGCATAATCCTCTTTTCTCTTTCGCCAGCCAACATCACAATAATAGTCGTGGAAAAGCTTCTCTGGCTCTTTCTTTCCTGTTTCGAAATTATAGATGTAATAGATTTTTCGTTTATCACAAGGGTATTGTCGCTCATAGAATTTCGCGACTTTTCTTAAAAGGTGCTCAAACTGTCCATAAAAAACAATGCTCTTATTATCTCTATGGTATTCAGAACTATAAATCGGTATTCTGTTCTGCCCTTCAAAATATCTGAATGTTTTAAGAACATATTTAAAAAGATTATAATTATCTGAGTCCTTCAAGAGACTCTTTTGTTTCTTCACAAGGTTTTTAATCGGAGTTTTTTCGGTAATTCGCTGCTGTTTATCAAGCATAAGGTCTTGATTGTGAGTGAATAGAACAGAGAAGTCGTCTCCGATATCTGTTATTTCTGAAAGCAGGTCAAACAACTTTTCGACATCTTTATATGTAATTTCATTTGAATTATTTCCAAGGAAAATTTCTTTAATCCTTCCAATTTCCCAATCGTAATTCAAAAGATTAATAGTTTTGCCACTGAATTTTAAATCCTCTGCAAAGAAGTAATTTATCCAACGAGCAATCTCCATCATATTTACCAGAGACTCTTCTTTATAAACTCTCCGTTCCAGTACAGAACTCTTACAATTCTTTATACACTCTCTGTAAATTAACTCTTTAGCGAGTTCGTAGTTTGCATTTTGAAAAGAATAACGCTTTTGAGGAGTATCAAAACGAAGCTTTAATTGTCGATAGAGATTGTATCCAACCTCGACCACTTTAAGAATTTTATTCTCAACCCCAACCTTTTTGCCACTCTCATCTTCGATTTCTTTTTCTAAGAACTCAAGGAACTCAGTATTGGTGATAACGTTTGAATCTCCACCGATAATAAGTTTTTTCAAGAAGAGCCAAGACTTCCCTTCTTCTTCAACCTTTAATAAGTCGAATAGTTCAGAAAGATTAATCTCGCGGTTTGTATCAGTGTGCCGGCTCAAAAGCCCTTTAAGCGAGATGTCTTCTCCGTCTGCGGTTTTTGCTTCAAGGATAATATAACGAAGAGTTGAAAGGATTTCATTCAGAGAATTATAATGGATGTTATAAAGAGTTTCATTATTTCGAGTTTCAGCAGCGAAATGCTTATAGATCTTAGAAAACTCTCCGTTAAACACAATTAGAAAATCTCTCAAGGCCCGAAAGTCATCTTCAATAATAAGCCCTTCTTCTGAACCAAGGACGAAACGGTTGAGGTCGAAGAAAAGATCTAAGTATTCTAAAACTTTTCTCGCTTCAGGCTCACGATTTTCAATGGAAAGCTTAAGATTTTCTTTAGAGAGGATGTTGGTATTTCCCTTCTCTTCTTGCTCTTCACGAACATTATTAACAAGCCAGTTTATTTTCTCATAGGCACATTCAATATCTGAACGGATGGGCTTTTCTAAAAGAAGTTCAAAGTTTGCTGAGTTAACATCACATTCTGGAAAACCTGGATTTTGCCCAGTTCCCTTGGCCTTACCATCATTGATATCACTACACCCCTGTAAAAACAGACAGCATAATAGGCCAATGGTAGTGAATCCCCTTAAAAACATCATTTGCGGTATATTAGCAACACTTGAGGGGATCACTCAAGGGGGCGCTTCAGTAGACCCAAGCTATTGAAATAACTAGAAAAAAGCGTGTAGTTTTTATAGGAATTTTAAAGTTTTTTTTGAGAGGGCGAAAATAGCAAAACGAGTCATTTCAAATCCTTAAACTTAAGGTTCAAGGATTTCGCAAGCATCTTGCTTGCCTTCAACGTAACACTTCCACTCATTTCTCTCAAAAGTCGTTGTATTGTTTGTCCGACCACAGAAAGTTTCTTTATCTTCGTAGGCATCACCGAGTCTCTTTTTCCTCTTTGGCTCACCGGTATCTTGCAGAGTCGTAAGAACAGTAATGATTTTTTCACGATCAATTTCAGGGAAAGGTTTAAAGTTGTAAATCAAAAGAACATTCAACACATCACCAACATCTTTAAAAAATGCACTCGATGAAAGTGGAGCCCTTTTTTTATCAACGAGAAACTTAAAGAAGTTCTTAGACAAGAACCCCAGTTTAATCCCATTTATCATCGTATCAAGAATGGATTTCAATCCTCTTTCAAAATGCTGGTAGGCCTTTTTTGATTCGTGTTTATCAATCTTATTATCACCATTGAGATCAAACTTATTAAAAGTAGACTCTACGGTAAAAATACTCGTATAAAGCCCCATAATATCTGCTTCGCTATAAGGAATATTGTCATAAGGAGCACAAACTTTGGTAAAACCCTCTAGTAAAAGAGTGTATCGGCGAAGTCTTCGATCCGCATCATCGTAACTTTTCCAATCCAAATATTTTTCTTCGAATTTAGGCAATGAATCAAAATAACGAAAAATCTTACCTTCGTCCTCGAAACTCTTTGATAAAGTTCCATAAAATTGATCACGCACACATTTTGTTAAAAAGCGCTCTCCACCAAACTCAGGGAGTTCATCCACCACGGGGCAGTTTTCTTGTATTATTGGCATCACCTTCTTACGAACACCCATACTATCAAAAAGACTTAAAACGAATTCTATAAATTCTGTAGGCTCAGAGAACCCATCATCATTTCCTGTCTCCATAAAAAGATCGGGAATGTTCATCACATTTTCCCCAGCCTTATCTTCACGCGTTTCACCGATAATTTTTGTTTCATAAAGAATTTTTCTAAATTCCTGAACTACAAAGATTAACTGTCCCGCATTAAGAGTTGCATTATTATCTTCGGTTCCTTTACAACGATGATCACTATGAATTTGAGTTGGCTTAAAGTTCCAAACGTCAAACACTTCCGAAGAATGACAAGGATACTCATTCTCATAGAAGCGATAAATTTTATCAGCGGCATAATCTAAAGCACCAATCAAGTTAATCGTTTCTATGTTTCGATGGATGTCATCCCCGTAAAAAGGCAGTTCATTATTTCCTTTGAAATAGCGATATCTCTTGATTGTGTTCATAAAGGATAGAAAGTCATCGCTACTACGATTGACACTCGTCCTAATCATTCTGTCATCAACGATTTTACCTTTTTCATTTAAAAGGTAATCTCTGTTTTCATTAAAAATGATTGAGTTAACCCGACTTCTCTCTACGACTTTACTCCCCTCTAAAAGAAGAGTTTGAAAGTCTTGGTAAGTAAAAATCTCCTTGAGATTTTCTTTCGATTGACCTATGAGAATTTGTTTAATTCTTAAAACTTCTAAACCAAGGGTGTGGAAATCGAGTTCACTATACTTACCCAAAATGTCTTCTCGGTAGATATTGAGAAGATTGAAGAGATCAGAGAAATCGACGAGAGACTCTTCACCAGCATTAAAGATAAGATTCTTAATATTTTCAATGTTTTCACCATAGAGTTCATATCGCTTGGACTCACTATCAAAAGAAAGATTGGGATGTCTGTAAACATCATAAAAAGAGCTTAAAAAACTTTTTAATTGGTTTCTCAAGAAGTTCGCAAACTCAGTATTGTTAATAATATTTTTGGATCCGCCAAAAATCACTCTCTTTAGAAAAACGAATGCTTTAATTTCTTCAATCGTTTCACCGTTATCATCATTTTCAAAGAAACCTACCAGTCGAGTGATATCCATACTTCGTTGAGTTGTGGGACGAACTTCAAGGAGCCCCAGTAGGGAAATATCTTCTCCATCCTTAGTTCGAGCGCCATTAACAATATAGTCGAAGGTTTTAATGATTTTTTGCTCTTTAATGTTTTGATGAAACTTGATTCCTATTCTTTCATCATCTCCAAGTTTCTCTAAATAAGGATAGATTTCAGAAACTTCACGATTCATCATAAGAAGAAAATCTCTAAGACGTCTGAAGTCTTCTTGAATAAGAATGTCGTCGGCCACACCAAAAATAAATCCATTTAGTGTAAAAAACATATCGAAATAATCGAGCGCCTCTACAGCATTGGGAACATACTTCCGAATAAAAGTTTCCAATGTCGCACGCGTGATATTTTTTCCACCAAGCTCCGGTCTCTCTGTACGGACCAACTTCATCAAGACGTTAAGTTGATCGTAGATACAGTTAATTTCGTTTGGAATGGGTTCGCTGAGAATTTTTTCGAGATTCTTTGTATTCACTTCACAGTTTGTCGCTTGAAGTTCCGCAATTACCCTATCAGGGTTCATCGCCTTCCCGTCATTCAAGTCTCCACAACCTGAAAGCACTAGCGCAAGCATTGAGATAATTACAAAAATCCGTTCCATGGTTACCTTATCGATGCTTCCTGCATCCTTCTAAAATAAATACCTCATCTGGGCAAAGAGTGAGTCATTGTCCCTAAACACCACCCAATAGCCGTCTCCGATGTCTGGAGTTCCGATAATGTCAGCGCCAATCTCGAAATCCCACTGGTAATCTGGCTTATACACGACTGAAAAACTATACAATCGATCAAAGGTCAAAGTGTCATACTTCAGATCAAAAGAGACCTGTATCGTCTGACTATAAACATATTCAAAAACAGCATTCACGGCCTGACTCCATCTTGGAATCTGAGTCAAAATACTGCTCTTTTCAAAATCACTTACACGATTAAGGAAACTAAAGCCTCCTCGCATGTTCTCCCCGGTATAATGAAAACCGGTCCCAAAGTATCGTTCTTGGAATTTTTCAATCGCGATACCAACCCCAATATCATTGTTGATAATCGTAGTATCATCCGCGGGCTTATCACCAGGAATTGAAGTGTAATAACTGGCATAGAGTTTCCAGGAACGATTGGGCTCCCAAGTAATTTGGGCACCATAAAGCGTATGATAAAAAAGTTGCGGGTTAACATTAACTTCCGCTCGATCTGCAGCGGGAACATATTCAACCGTCGCAGAGTTTGAAAGTTTATTCTCGGGCTTTCTCAAAAAGAAACTCGTGATGTGAAGATCCTCTTTAGGAGAATAGCGAAAGTTGATCCCATAAGACTCATTAAAAACAATATCAGCCGTATCAGGCATATTTACATCATAAAAAAGGTTAACTGAGCTCGTTCCATTAATATCTGCGGTTGCATCGGGAACTTGGGCCCAGGGGCTTTTAGAAGTAATCGTCCCTTTATCTGAATCGATGTTTAGAGGAGGATTAAGTTCAGGGACAAATATGGGTGAGCCATAAAAATCAATCATGAAATTTTTTGAAATTTGGTATTTATAACGAAGCCCAACTAACCCCTCTTGCCCTGGTCGAAAAAAATCAAAGTTCACTCGGTTATTAATTTTTCCCAACCCCCAAACTTTATCAATCTCAACCCAATCAATCATAATCCGCCCATAACTAAGCTCTGCCTGATTCCACAAATGAGTCATACTGAGTTCTTTAACGGAGTATTGAAGAAAGTTTGCATCATTATAGCGAGTTTCAATTTCAACTTTAGCTTCACGATCAACGAAAGGCTGTCGGTAGTAATAAGAATAATTGAGATCAGCCCACCACTTGTTACCGTCGATCTCGCCAATCTGACCAAGCGAATCGTTATGCCTAAAAGCAAAGTTTGTCGTATGCCTTTTAACAGGCCTTGCAAGTAATGAAGTGCTAAAAATTAGTGTGAATAAAAGATGGACCTTCCCTAGATCCTGAACTGCCAGCTTAATAACTCCCCCCTCAAGCATGCAGGTACTTGAATTTCCTACATTTATTCTACCATCAGGCCTTAGAACAGGGGAAATTATGCACCTTTTCCACGGTGCGGATAGTCTAAATGAACCCTAAATTTATCAATAATTTCAATGACTTAATAAGTCAGAGCTATGCTGTAAGATTTTATTTTCCCAGTCTTCCATCAATTTTTGTTCACTAGCACTGATTTCGTGATCAAAACCTGTCAAATGGAGGAATCCATGGATATAGAGATGAAGCAGCTCTTCCCAGTTTTGCAGCTCAAACTCTGTTGCTTGGGCCACTAAAACATCCCAACAAATGAAGACATCTCCTAGCTCAATTTCTTTAAAACTCCTAAGAAGCTCCGGTTGATTGCGAAGATCGTCCATCACAGGAAAACTCAAAACATCGGTAGCTTTATCTTTATCTCGATACTCTCGATTTAAAGTTTGAATTTCTTCAGAGTCTACAATTTTTAAGTGACATGTGAAGCGGTGCTCTTCATCTAAAGAAGAGAAATAATCCTTGAGGAAAAAGTCACTAGCTGAAACTAAGAGATTTTTAGTTACACTAGGGTCTTTCCCCAAAAGCTCAGTCGTCAACTGTAAGCCAGAAATCTCTAAGTCAAATTGTGAATTCATAGTAATCCTCGTTATACTGACGAGAAGATGCAACACTATTTTGATAACGTCAAAGATATCATCGCCAAGCTTAGAGACCCAAATGGGGGCTGCCCTTGGGACTTAGAGCAGACTCATGAAACTCTCACTCCCTATCTGATTGAAGAGTCTTATGAGCTATTACAAGCTTTGCTTAAAAATGATGGTCCTCATATCAAAGAGGAACTTGGGGATGTGCTACTTCAGATCTTACTCCATGCTCAAATAAAGTCTGAAGAGGGTCAGTTTTCAATCGAAGATGTCTGTAACACTCTTGCTGAAAAAATGGTTCGCCGCCACCCTCATGTTTTTAATAATGAATCAGGTAAAAAACCCAGTATGAACGACCTTCACGAACAATGGGGAAAAATAAAAAAAGCAGAGGGGAAGAAAGAGCAAAAGTACTTTCCAGAGAAAGACCTTAATAACCCCTCACTCATGGCCGCCAATAAGATTGGTAAAAAATCAAATAAGATTGATTTCGACTGGGAAACCGCTCATGAAGTTTACCAAAAAGTTGAAGAAGAGTTTTCAGAGTTAAAAGAGGCTAAGAAATCTCAAGCGAGTAAAAATAACCTTTTTGAAAATAAGGTAGAAGAAGAATTGGGAGATTTTCTTTTTACAGCAGCCCAACTTTCCAGACACTTAGGTTACGAACCTGAAGTTGTTCTCCATAAGGCGAATAAAAAGTTTTTAAATAGGTTCCAAAAACTTATCCAAAAAGTTGAAGAAGAAGGAAGAGACTTCAATAAACTCTCCCGAAATGAAAAAGAAGAATACTGGAAGAAGGTTAAACAAGATGAGACTTTATAATTTAGACTGCCCCATTATAGGAATAACAGGCGGTGTGGCTTCAGGAAAATCCACTGCCTCTCAATACTTTCAAGACCAAGGTTTTCTTGTTATCTCTGCTGACTCTATTATTAAAACTCTTTACCAGAGGGAAGAAACGCTTGAATGGTTCAAAGAGAAGTTTCCTGAGTTTGTTGAGGCAGATCAATTGAACTTTAAAAAATTAAGTCAAGAAGCCTTTCAAGATGCCAAATTACTCGAAGAATTAGAAAACTTTTTTTATCCTCAGATGGAATCAGAATTTAGAGAACTCCTGCCTGAAGCTTTACCTGAATTTCTTTTTTATGAAATCCCCTTACTTTTTGAAAAAAAGAAACAAGATCTCTTTGACACGATTGTACTCATCACCTGTGATCATGACATTCAAATCAAACGCTTAAGAGAAAGAAGCCAGGTTAGAGAACAAGAGGCAATCAGGATTGTTCAAGCGCAATTACCTTGGGAGACGAAGGCTAAGTACTCGGATTACATTATTGAGAACAACGGCACCAAAGAAGAATTTACGAACAAACTTTTCACTTTAAAAAATCAAATTTTGGAGAAATATTCATGAGATACCAGCTTAAAGGTCATTATTACAATGGACAGTTTCATGCATCAGAAGGAAGTCAAAGCTTAAAAAAGTATAGCCCTGCGAACCTTCAAGACCTTTTATGGGAAACTTCTTATGATCCTAAAGTCTGCGAAGAAATTGCGGAATCTGCCAACTCTGGATTTCATACTTGGAAAAGAATGTCTCTTGAAGAAAGAAAAGTCTGCCTCGTAAAGTTTCAAGAAGAAGTTAAAAAGCGAGAAGATGATATCGCTATTGCTATTGCTCTAGAAGTTGGAAAACCCCTCTGGGAAGCGAAGACAGAAGCAGCGGCTCTCGCTAATAAAGTCAGTGTCACGATTAACCATTCACTTCCTCGAGTCAAAAATAAAAACTATCCCGAAATCATGCCCAATATTGAGGGGCATATTCTCTATAAACCCTTGGGGGCTTGTTTTGTTATTGGCCCTTTTAACTTTCCTTGCCACCTCGCTAATGGACAAATTATCAGTGCTCTTCTGATGGGGAATAGCATTATCTTTAAACCTTCAGAGAAAACGCTCTACTCTTCTCAACTTATGTTTGAATGTTTAGCCAATTCAGGATTTCCAAAAGGAGTTGTGAATTTTGTGATTGGAGGCGGTGATGTGGCGCAAGCTCTTATCACTCATCCAAAAATCAAAGGTATTTTCTTCACGGGTTCTAAAAATGTTGGTCTCAAAATAAAGGAAGCCACTGTTCACTCACTTGATAAGCTTGTTGCTTTAGAACTTGGAGGCAAAAACAGTTCCATTATTCACGAAGATGCTCCCCTCGAGCATGCCCTCAGTGAACTGATTAAAGCTTGTTTTCTCACTTCAGGACAACGCTGTACTTCTACTGGAACGATTCTTGTGCATCAAAAAATTTATCAAGAATTCGCAGAGAAGTTTAAAAGTTTAAGTCAGAGAATCATTGTTGATCATCCCATCGAGTTTGAACAGATGCCTTTTATGGGTCCCGTGATTGATGAACACGCGGGGAAACTTTATCATGATTATGTAAAAAATATGGAGCAGCAGGGTGCGACAAGTATCCTTCCTTTTGAAAAAGTTTCAACAAAATTTGAAGGTTACTATTACACTCCTGCGATTCATGAAATCTCTTCATTTGATCCAGGGAAACATAGCTTTGTCCTCGATGAAGTCTTCGCTCCTCACTGCACACTTATCCCCTATAATGATCTTGAAGAGGCCGTTCAAATTGCCAACTCTACTGAATATGGTTTGGCCGGCGCTCTCTTCACTAACAACGCAGCCCACTATAAATATTGCTGCCAAGAGCTTGATGTTGGAATTTTTAATTGGAACCGATCGACTGTAGGCGCAAATGCGAAGCTTCCTTTCGGAGGCGTTAAATCATCTGGAAATTTCCGTCCAGCTGGTGTTTCGATGATTGACTCTACCGTTCATGCGCTCGCAAGCCTCGAAACAAAAGACACGAGCTCATCACTCGATGAAATTCCAGGGTTAAGGTAACACTACACAGTAGGGAAAAACTCAGAACTGTTTCTTGCTTTAACCAGGGGAATGTGATTTAAGGTGAGGAAATTAACCTCAGCAAAGGCAACTCTAGTGATTGATGAACTTCTGAACTCTGCGAACGCTCAAAATAACCAGCCCATTTCCTTAGATCTATTGGAACAAGTTACAGGGATCAAAAAGGAAGTGATTAAAGCAGAGCTTGGAATCACAACTGACGAAGTGGCTTTCAGTGACTTTAAAGAAAAAGTGAGCTCTTTAACTCAGGACACTTTTCTCCCTTAAAAATGAACCTTGCTAATATTTCTGTTCTTGTTTTCATTGCTGTTCTTGTTGGAACACTTATGCCTGTTCAGGGTGTAATCAATTCTAAACTTGCAGAAGTTTTAAACCATCCTTTTCAAAGCGCTTTTATATCTTTTCTTGTCGGAACTTTGATTTGTCTCATTGCCTCACTCGCAACGAAGCAAAGTTTCTCATTACAAGGTTTGAAACAAGCCCCGTTATGGTATTTCTTAGGAGGGTTGCTTGGTTCTTGCTTTGTCATCACATCGATTCTTCTTATTGGAAAGATTGGAGCCACGATACTTCTTGGAAGTTTTGTAACCGGACAACTCATCATGTCTTTGGTTATTGATCATTATGGCCTTTTCGGAATCCCTCAAAGTCCTGTTAATTCTTTACGATTGTCTGGAGTCTTTTTTCTCATAATCGGTTTAGGGATGATTACGAAAAGATGATTCAGCTTAATAATGCCCAATTTCTTTATGACCCTCGTTCACCGGCTGGAGTGAGTAAAATCAACCTTGAAATTTCCAAAGGGCGATTTATTGGGTTGATTGGTCCTAGTGGTTCAGGAAAGTCGACTCTATTAAAAGTTTTAACCGGCGAAATAAGGCCCCAAGAAGGAACTTTAGAACTCCCTCCTCTTTCAGATATTGTTTTTTCAAACCAACTCACCTTGGGAGATGAAAATACCAATGTTCAAGAATACTTAGTTGAGCTTTATACCAAAGAAGAAACCGAAGAATATGAGGCTATCAATAAGGCGCGAGATCTTTTAAGTGATTTTGAAATCACTCATATTATCCAACAAAATATTAATCAAATTTCTCGAGGCGAAGGTCAACGTTTATGGATGGCGGGACTTCTTATGAATGACCCGAAATTAATCCTACTGGATGAAGCTTTTAATGGTCTTGACTGGCAAAATCGCCAGAACATGCTCCAAACTTTAAAGAGAATTAGTATTGAAAAAAAGATCACTCTTATTTGGGCTACCCAACTCTTGGAAGAAACCATTCGTTTTTGTGATGAGCTTGTTCTTCTTAACTACGGAAGAATCCAACAAGTGGGAATTCCCCGAGATTTAATTGAAACACCCAAAAATCAATTTGTTGCTAAATTTGTAGGTAAGAAAAACCTTATCGTTGTTCAACCAAAAACCAATGAAACTTTATTCGGTAAAATCCCTCTTGATCAAGAACTCGATAGCGAAGGGCTTCTCGTGTTAGAACCTTTCTCTTGTGGCGAAGGTGATTTTAAAGCAAAGGTTATTGAATCTTATTATGACTATGGACGCTATTTAAATGTTTTAAAAGTAGATGAAAGAACCTTCATAGGCACTTCTTATAAGGCCTTAAAACCCAATCAAATGGTTTCTTTTTCAATTAACCTCGATTCCTCTTACCTACTTCCCGAGGTTTAAATGTCTAAGGGGATATCCTATGCCTTAATCGCTTTTGGCTTATGGGGAATCTCTCCAATCTTTTGGAAACAACTAAAGGTCATTCCCGCAACAGAACTCATTGCTTGGAGAATTATTTTAACTTTTCTAAGTGTTGTGATTATTTTATTGGCCCAGAAGAAATTTTGGCAAATAAAGCCTCAATCAAAACCTTTAAAACAGCTCGCCCTCGCAAGCTTCCTTATTGGAATCAATTGGATTCTTTTCGTTTATGCAGTGAACTCATCTCAGGTTCTCCAAGGGAGTCTTGGATATTTCATGGGTCCCCTTTTTACCTTCTTCATAGGAATCATTTGGCTTAAAGAATCAATCTCTTCGATTCGATACCTTTCTCTTGTATGTTTTTTGATCGCTGTTTTAATTCTTACTTTAAAAGCAGGAGTCCCTTGGCTAAGCCTTTCTCTTGCACTTACCTTTGCGATCTACGGACTTATAAAAAAGCAAATTAAGCTCATCCCTCAAGTCACGCTTTTCTTTGAAACCTTAATCTTGCTTCCCTTTTGTCTTCTCTATCTTGTTTCTGTCGATTCCTCTCTCTCGGGGTTATCCAATGAAAGTTGGGTTGTATTTAGCCTGATTGGCTTTTTCACTTATCTTCCCCTTCATTATTTTGCTAAGGCCGCTCAGGAAATTCCTCTCTCTAGCTTGGGTACCATGCAATACATCGCTCCTCTTGGACAATTCTTAGTAGGACGATTTTGGTATGATGAGCAATTTGAACCTTATCAAATTTGGGCCTATATCCTTGTTTGGCTAGGCATCATTATCTTTACAAGCGCACCCTTTCTGCATAGAG
>JAUHYH010000286.1 GCA_030426585.1 Bacteriovoracia bacterium | reverse complement strand
TGATGTTCCAGCAACCCTTTTTACTGATGAAAGATGACCCTGCTCGTGCAGACAAGTAAGAGCCCCTACAAAAGCTAAACCTTTTGGCCCTCCTCCACGAAAAACAAGGTTTTTGGGAGGTTGAAAAGAAGGGGAAGGAAATCGATGCCTTAATGTTTTATCCGCTTTCAAAGTTTTGAGTAAAGCTCTACAAGACTTAGCAAGGTTTCCTAGCACTCCATCAAGAAGGTCTATAGGACGTTTGTTGTTCTCGTCTACAGGGTCTACTTTACAGCTTAAAGCTGCAAGAAGTTGAATGGTATCAAAATGCAATCCAGCAGCTGCATAATGCATTGGTCTTCGTTTTTGATTGTCTTCACATTCAAGAGAAGCTCCTGCCTCGTGAAGCAATTGGACAGAATCTTGCTGACTTAAAGAAACAGCTAAAATCAAAGGCGTTAGTCCAGAGTGATTTTTTTGATTAATAAGTTCACTAACCTCATCTTTTTGTTGCTTTAATAAGTAAGAGAGCGCTTCGAATTGATGGAAATAGATAGCTACGTGAAGTAAATTCCCAATTCCTCCGTGCTGATCTTTTAATGACGCGTTTTCTTCCGCTATTAATTTTTCAATACAACGAACTTCTCCTCTCATCACTGCAAAACCAATTCCTCTTAGAGAAATAGCCTGACCTTCACCCACAGAAATCAAACGATTAATGTTGGCCCCTTTTTTAATCAATTCTAAAACAACTCGGTCCTGCCCAAATTGAATTGCAATTTCCAATGGAGTTTGTTTTTTATAATTTTCCTGATTAATATTAATATGCGTCGTTAAAAGTGGAATAAGATGATACGCTCCTTCTCTTGCTGCTGTATGCAATGCAGAATTCCCCTGAAAATCTAGTGAATGGATGTCAATACGTTGGTTGATCAATTCAGAAGTCCATGGTGCATTTTGGGAAATTGCATAATCAACTAAAGAACTTTTAAAATACACAGCAAGCCTTGCAAGGTCGTCTTTTACTTCTTCTCGAGAAAGTATCGTCCATTTTTTCTGTTTACAAGCCTCTAAAGCAAATTCAAATGCCTGTTCGCATGCTCCTGAAAAAGAGCTTTTGTTAACAGTGTAACGAAAAAGATCTGCAAATCTTTCCATGAGCTCCCAATTCTCTTGATTGGGATCAATCTCTTGTTGACTTCGACTTAGTTGTATTCTGACAGCCATAGATGCCTCCCATAGGAAGTTAATTTAAAGAGAAAGAGATAGA
>JAUHYH010000159.1 GCA_030426585.1 Bacteriovoracia bacterium | reverse complement strand
CACTAACAAATATTTATGAATCTTACCTTCAAGGGATTAGAACCTTTGATAGTTCTGCTGGTGGGTTGGGCGGTTGCCCTTATGCTAAAGGGGCGACTGGAAATGTAGCAACTGAGGATGTTTGGTACTTATTTCAATCACTTGGTGTCGATCTTGCGCTTGATATTGAAAAACTTGTCGATGCCTCTGAGCTCATCTTTAAGTTTCTTAAAAAAGATTCTCAATCTCGTTTCCATAACGTTGTCATGAAAAATCGGAAGTCTCCATGAGTACTGTCCTTACAAAAAAAGAGGGATCTCTTTTAATACTGACATTAAACCGTCCTGAAGTCCTAAACGCTTTTAATCTTGATCTTATTAATAACCTTGTCTCTGAACTTAAAAAAGCTGATGTTGATCCAGAAGTTAAAATTATTATTATTACGGGTGAAGGTAAGGCTTTTTCTGCTGGCGGTGATCTAAAGGCCATGCATGATAAAACAGACATGTTTGCTGGAGATGAAAAAGAGTTAGAAAAACTTTATAAAGAAGGAATTCAACAAATCCCTCAAACCTTAGATAAAATGAAAAAAATTACGATCGCGATGGTTAACGGTGCAGCGGTTGGTGCCGGTTGTGACCTCGCGTGTATGTGTGATTTAAGAATAGTTTCCGACAAAGCTTTTTTTAAAGAAAGCTTCATTAATCTTGGAATTTTAAGTGGGGATGGTGGGTCCTTCTTCCTGCAAAGATTGATTGGTTACGGTCGCGCCATGGATCTTTTACTTACAGGAAGAAAAGTTTCTGCCACTGAGGCAAAGGAGATAGGTCTGGTCAACTATGTTTCTGACAGCTCTAAGCTCTTGGAAGAGACCAAGGATTTAGCCTTAAAACTCAGCCGATTTCCCACTGAATCCCTTCAACTTAATAAGGCAGCACTTCAAAACTCCTTACAGCAGGGCTTAACAGAACATTTAAATTATGTGGCTGAGCTCCAAGCCAGACTCCAAAGAAGCCCAGAACACGAAGACCTAGTAAATCACTTCTTTCAAAAGAGTTAGTTTGCGTAAGAGGGTGTCAGAGTTTTCTTAAGGCCGTTAGATTCCAACTTCACATGACATTGGTATGATAAAGGGGAGAGTTTGCAATTCTAAGGAAGGATCGTTGAGTGGCCAAGGATGGCCTTTTCTCTCTCGGGTACCCAAACATTTATAAGTTTCGAAGCTGTGAATACAGCTTTTGAACTTATATTTTTTTCTCTGTTACAGTCATGTCCGTAAGAGTTTTAACAAAAGTATTTAGAGAGTTTTCCATATTATCAAAAACACTTGAAGCTGCGACAGACTTATTGATTAGCCAATGATCGGTTTCCATTTCATAAGTATATTTAAATTCAATACGCCCATCATCAGTTGGATAAAGAGTGAACTTAGCCCATGTTCTTTTAAGAGCAACTTTTCCGACCAGATCTTTTCCAGTAAGTTCTTTTGCTTCAGCATCAGAGATTGATTGAATATGAATCATAACCATGTCACGTCCAGCAATGTTTTTTTTATCAAGAGTTACAAGTTCGTTCACAACATGACGTCCTCTATTATTTACATAACGAGTAACAACGATGGCTTTGTCATTTGGAAGTTCTTTAGTCACTTTGTGACTAAGAGTTTCAATCATATTGGGGTTATGGAAAGGACAATCAAAGTTTTTGTCAGTGTGCTCTCGAAGATCTTTATATTCATTATTACAACGACTCGGAAAATTTAGAATAGACTGAGTGAGTTTTTCAAGTGTCGTCTTGTAATATGTTTTTACAGATACGTGATAAACACGAGTATCATCAACTTTTCCTGTTTTGAGTTCTAGATTATTTCTTTTTTCAGTTTTGTCGATTTCTAGGTTTTTATGACTTTGGAAAATACTTGCGCTGGCAAAAAGAGAAGTTGAAAAAAGACAGGTCATTAATAGAGATTTGATAGGCTACTCCTGAAAAGTTCACTTGATAAGTCTAGCATAGCTCAAATGAAAGGGGGATATCAGGTAAAATCGACTGTATCACGAACCACAAACTCTGGGATTTCAATAACAAAGACGGTTCCTCCAGACTTTTGGTTTTCAGCCCAGACCTTTCCTTTGTGTTTATTTATAACATGCTTAACAATCGATAACCCGAGCCCAACACCAGCTGTTAGTCGAGGATCGTTTTCTTGATTTGATTGAACTCTATAAAATCGTTCAAAGATCCTATTCACATGCTCATCAGAGATACCAGGACCATTATCAGAAACCTTAATCCTTACGTGTCCATTTTTTATTTCACTCGAGACATTAATATTAGGTTCTTCTCCCGCATATTTGCAGGCATTATCAAGAAGGTTAGTGAGAGCTTGCTCAAATAAAGCGGGATCAACTCGTACACTCTCAACAGGCAAGTCGTAATTGATTGTTACTTTCTTGTGTTTATAGTTTTGAAGCAGGGTTGATTTTGCAGAATCGAGCATGGGTTTTAATTTTACTTCAACTTTTTTTAGCTTATGTTTTGACTCAATCAAAGAAAGTTTTAAAAGGTCAGAAAAAAGTGTGTGAAGTCTTTCGGAGTTTGTAATAATTTTTCCAGCAAACTCTTCAAGTCTTTCATCTTCCTTCGCTTCACTCTTGAGAACTTGCGAGAATCCCTTGATGGCAGTCAGAGGAGTTCTTATCTCATGAGAGACATTTGCAACAAAGTCGACTCTCATTTGTTCCGTTAGTTTTGCTTCAGTGACATTGTGGAAAACTCCAACGGCACCATAGGTAATATTATTTGCTTCATCTAAAATGGGGTTAATGATGATATCAAAATAAAGGATTCTATTTTTATGAAGGTATTTGAATTCCTTTACTCGTAAGTTTTCACCTGTTTTTAAGCATTGTCGATATGCTTTGAGGATTTCAACTTCAGTTCCGAAGACAGATTCAAGACTAAGTTTATCCGATCCATCATGATGAAGGAGAAACTTTCTGCTAAATCGAGAATTGTGAAAAAGGACTGATTCATCTTCAGCAAAAGCACAAATTCCGTCAGTGATTGATTCGAGAAGGATTTTGTTCTTTTTACTTTCTTGCTCAAGAGATTTGTACTGTTTCTCTAAGCTTTTTTCAGTGAGCTTAAGAGTTTTTTCAATATCTTTCCACTGACGCCCATCAAGAAAAACGCGAAGGTCTTTGTCTGAGCTGGGTAGTTTTTTATTTATTTTTAAAACTCGATTTACGACAGATCTCATGGGTTTAGAAAACTGCATACTGGCCCAAAGAAGAAGGAGATAAAGAATGACAATCAAAGGAATAAAAATTCCCCAGAAATCTTTATCAATGTTGAAAAGTGATTCGGAAAGAATTGCTGCTTTCTGACCACGGATGAGAATTTGGTTATCACCAAGTCGTTTCAATGCAAGGAAGTAGTTTTCAACTCGACCTGTGTGATTGAGGGTTACGTATTCAAGTTTAAAAACCATCTCCATTGAAACTAAGTTTAGCTTTAGGGCTGACACATTTAACCCTGGAGACTTACAAAGAATATTTTTTTTTAAATCGACAAGTACCCAAAACTTTTCTGAAGCCTTTGTTTTACGACAGAGTTCAAAGGGTGAACTTTGGTGAACTTTTAACTCTGTAACAATTTCTTCTTTGAGATGATTTGTAAAAACAGTCGTGAGTGTTTGCTTGAAGTAATGCCTTTGAACAAGAAAAGCACCAATGATGCTAATAAAAACAATAATGGCATGAAACTGGGCTATTCTTAAAAAGAATGTCCACGAGAACATTGTTAAATTAGATTGGCCTTTGTTACCTTGTTGCATTGCAGGGAATAAACTAAAGTTTGGGGGCTTTGTAAAGAGGATGGATCTCTAAATGGTGATTTTTACAGAGATATAGAGCAAAATTAGGAGTTAATATCGTGGAAACGGTAACCTATCCCTCGAATCGTCTCAATAAGCTTTGAAGCCTCCTTGAGTTTTTTCCTAAGCCCTGCCATATGAGTATCAATAGTCCGATTTGTGACATGAACATTATCACCTAAAATTTGGCTAATAAGTTGTTCTCTAGTGAATACACATCCCGGGTCTTTGGAGAGAGTCGTTAAAATTTGGTACTCGGTGTTGGTAAGATTGATCGGTTCATCATTGAGTGAAACCTGACATTTTTTATAATTGATCTTGAAACCATCATGTTCAATTTCATCAACTTCAGAAGCAGGAGTTGCATTGCCTCTTCGAAGTTGGGCACGAACTCGTGCAATCAAGACATCCATATCAAAAGGTTTTGTGATGTAATCATCAGCTCCTGCTTCGAGGCCTTGAATAATATTTTCTGATTGAGTGAGTGCGGTGACCATGATCACTGGTTTTTGCATCGTTGCGTTTTTACTTCGGATCAGTTGGCAAAGTTCTATTCCTGAAACTTCAGGAAGCATCCAATCGATAATATACAGATCGAAATTTTTTCCAGACTCAATTGCTTCTTTTCCCGCTCCACCGCTTCGGGCAACTTCTGTTTCTAGTCCAGCTGATTCAAGTTGAGTCTTAATGAGGTCACCGATATCTCTCTCGTCCTCAATGATCATAACCTTTGGCATAGGAACATCCTTTATTTACGACAATATTACAGTGATCGCATTGACTTTGACGAGTGGCAACTGGAGAATTATCGGGTTAATACAATCTTAACAATGCGCCGCAAAGGAGGCCCTATGAATAAGTTTTTAATTATGATCCCACTTGTTTTGGGTATGAGTTGTTCTCGTTTTCAAGCAGAGCGGGTTGATGCAGAAACCTCAGATCAAAAGGCACTCGATATTACTGATAACTGGGTTTTAAAGGATACTGAAAAAACTGTTGAAGAAATTATTAAACAAATCAAAGGTCACCGTGGCTACAAAGATATTCTTCGCTCCAAGAAACGACCTGCTATTTTTATTGCAGAGATTCAAAACTTAACATCTGAATCTTATTTTCCTATTACTGATTTCAACGAAGAACTTCTGACAGAACTTTCTTTGACGGGTGATTTTGTTCTCGTTGATGAAAGAGCGAGAAAAAGAATTCTTGAAGAAATTAACTATCAAAATGATGGGGCCGTTGATCCTAAAACTGCTAAACAAATTGGAAAGCAAACTGGGGCTGATCTCCTTATCTTTGGTAATATTCACATGAAACCAGAGAGCCGCAAGGGGAAAACAATTAAGCAATACTCTGTTAACGTTCGGATGACGAATCTTGAGACTGCAACAGAAGTTCTCAGAACTCGTGCTAAAATTCACAAATATTCAAATAGTAAAAAATTCGGCTGGTAATGATTCGATACAAAGGCCCTCTTTTGAGAGGGCTTTTTTTTCTTTTTTTAATGAGTTGTGCGGGAATCGATAGAGAAGCCCATATCAACTATCGTATTTACTTTAAACAGGGGAAGTACAAAGAGGCTATCGAGCTCTTAAAGTCTAGCTCTCTTGCAAAAGACAAAGAGACAAAACTCATGTTTTTGATGGATCTCGGAATGGGGTATTACCAATACGGAGATTACTTAAAGGCAATCGATACTTTTCAAGCGGCTAAAAATCTCAGTCAAGAACTTTACACGATATCGATTTCAAAAAAAGCAAAGTCCATTGTTACAAATGATTATGCAGATGATTATATTACATTTGCTAAAGATAATGGTTGCTTGCTTGTTCCTAATGTTCTTGATGAATTGTTTGGTAATAAAAAATTAATGGTTGATACTGTTCACCCTAATGCAAAAGGATATACCATTGTAGCAAAAGAGTTTTATAAAGTAATAAAGAATTATGTTAATTAAGAAAATCTAACTATTAGGAGAAACGCGTTATACTGCCTATTCCTTCTTTTTGATAAACATGAGAAACA
>JAUHYH010000158.1 GCA_030426585.1 Bacteriovoracia bacterium | reverse complement strand
TACTTTGCCTCAGAGAGTCTTGGTAAAGATGTCACCACTGATCACCCTGCTTTTAAAGAAGCACTTGAATCTTCAAGGAACTCACTAGATAAACTTCTTAATATTAAAGGCTCACAATCCCCAGAATCTATTCACAAAAAACTTGGAAGAATTATGTGGGAGCATGTGGGAATGAGCCGAAATGAAAAAGGTCTCAACACAGCAATTAAAGAAATCCAAGATCTTAGAAATGAATTCTGGCAAGACGTTAATGTTACAGGAGAAAATCTTGGAGTGAATACCGAATTAGAAAAGGCTACCCGGGTTGCGGACTTCTTGGAGATGGGAGAACTCATGGCCAGAGATGCTCTTGAAAGAAGAGAATCTTGTGGCGGTCACTTCCGTGAAGAATCACAAACACCTGAAAACGAAGCGAAGAGAGATGATGAGAACTTCTGTCACGGTGCTGTTTGGGAATTTCATGGAGTCGATAAAGTGCCTACCCGCCATAAAGAAGAACTCACTTTTGAAAACGTCGCTCTTACCCAAAGAAGTTATAAATAGAGGTGCATGATGAGTAGTAATAACAATATGACATTGAAACTCAAAATCTGGAGACAAAAGAATAATAATACCAAAGGAGAAATGGTCGATTATGTTCTTGAAAATGTTTCTCCTGACGTCTCTTTTCTAGAAATGCTTGATCAACTTAATGAAAAGTTGATTTCTAATAACGAAGAGCCTGTCGCTTTTGATCACGATTGTCGTGAAGGGATTTGTGGGATGTGTTCACTCATGATCAATGGAGAAGCCCATGGTCCACAAGCCAGAACGACAACTTGCCAGCTTCATATGAGACAATTCAAAGACGGTGATGAGATTGCAATTGAGCCTTTTAGAGCAAAACCTTTCCCTGTTCTAAAGGATCTTATGGTAGATCGAGGGGCCTTTGATGACATCATTGCAGCTGGGGGCTATATCACAGCAAGTACTGGGAACGCGCCTGATGCCAATGCCATCCCTATTTCAAAAATTAATGCTGACCTTGCTATGGATGCCGCCGCTTGTATTGGATGTGCTGCCTGTGTTGCGAGCTGCCCGAATGGCTCAGCTATGCTTTTTGTAGGGGCCAAGGTTTCACAATTGTCATTATTACCACAGGGTAAGCCTGAAGCTATGACCAGGGCCCGAAATATGGTAGAAAAAATGGACGAACTCGGATTTGGGAACTGTACCAACCACGCGGAATGCGAGGCCAGTTGCCCGAAAGGAATCAACTTGAGCAATATTGCTCGAATGAACCGAGATTACGCGACATCAATTTTAAAAGGAAAGTAATATGCAAGTTTATTCACAGGATATATTGCGTTTCAACGCTTCCTGTGAGTCCTTGCTAAAAGATATCCTTACTTATGAAATGGGAATCAAAGTTAATCGTACCCGTTTCTTTTACCGAGGCTATTACTTCCCACTCAAAGTTCTCTCTTACCAAGACGAAAGAAAGTCTAAAAAAACTCTCCTCGCCTATTACGATTCGAGAACTTATAAAATCATGGTTAATTATAACTACGCCCAGAAGCTCTCTCGCGGTGTTCTGATCGACCTTCTCAAACATGAACTTGCCCATTATTTTGTCTTTATTCTGCATGGCCCTAATGTCGACCCTCATGGGAAAGAATTT
This sequence comes from Bacteriovoracia bacterium, assembly GCA_030426585.1. GTDB lineage: Bacteria > Bdellovibrionota > Bacteriovoracia > Bacteriovoracales > Bacteriovoracaceae > JAUHYH01. The sequence continues at coordinate 4,229 of JAUHYH010000158.1, read as the reverse complement.
CACGAATTCTGCGATGCTTACGGCTGGGGCGATCAAATCAGCTCGGCCAGTATTGAAGAAGCCGAGATCGATGAAAGACGAGAAGCTGATGAAAGACGCTATAGAAAGCTCATGGCCCTCGCTAAAAGTGATAATGAAAATGAAGCCATGCTTGCCCTTGAAAAGGCTCAGGCCCTCATGCTCGAAGCTCCTCAAGAACAAACGGAGCAATATTTCCTCATTATTCTCGATCAACTCAAAAGAAAGAACTCAAAACTCCAGGCCATTTATGACATCCTTGAGACCATGAACTTCGCTGTGGTTTTCCACTACACGAATGATGGTCTTCAATTTGAGACTTATGGGAATTGGGAACAAATCCAGCAATGCAAGGATGTTTTCAATTACCTTAACAACACCCTTGATGGGTTATGGAAATCTCAAACAAACTTAAGTGGGATCAGCTCTAAGAATTCTTTTTTTCAAGGCTTCTCACACGGAGTCTGTCACCAACTCAAATCTAAACAGAAGCAATACACTCCAGCGGCCAAAAAGGCGCTTCAACTCTATAAGCAAGAGCTTCAAAAAGCTGAATCCATGGTTTATCCTAACCTCTCAAGAACGTACTCACGCAGTAACGTCAATCATGAGGCTTATAACCAAGGATTCCAACGTGGAGAACAATTCAACACCCAATTCGAAAAACACCGCTACCTCAACTAAAACCCTTAAAAACGCTTGTTTTTTACTCTTCCTGGCCGTGGCTTTTGGTGCTTTCGGTGCTCATGGGCTAGAAGGAAAGATCTCATATAGAGCGCTAGACACCTACAAAACAGGAAACCTCTATCATTACTACCAATCATTTTCCCTCATTCTACTTGTTCTTATTTCAAATAGTTTAGGGATCACCTTTAAATGGATTGATAAACTCTTTTATGCAGGGATTTTTCTGTTTTCTTTTTGTTGCTACGCTTACGCTTTCACCGGAATTAAAACCCTCGCTTTGATTGTACCCCTAGGAGGACTCTCATTCATGATCGGCTGGTTGCTTTTAGGTTTTCAAATACTAAGAGCGAAACGCTGAAAAACGACGGGCTTGTTCTTCTTGCTTTGCAACCTGTTTCTTTTCAGGAACTCGTATAAGAGTTCCTCGTGGAATAACAGCGTTAAGGTTAATCGCCTTGTACTTGATATGAGGATTGAAAAACTTAAATTTCTTTTTATCTAAAGAGTATTTTCTCATGAGCGTTTTAACTCTAGTATGCTTTTTAATTTTCAAAGTCTCGAATTCAAGACTTGCTTGATCTTCAATTTTTTTGAAATGTGAATGATAATCTTGAGCGACTTCTACGGCAGCTAGAAAAGAGGCATAGAAATTTCTAGAAGCAAAGCTGAAGCTTCTATTTTTATAAGTATTCATTACTACTTCGAAATCATTCGTTCCAATTTTATTAATAAATTTCTTTAACCCATAAGGTCCATGATTATAGGCAGTAACAGCAAGCGGCCAAGACTTGAGAATTCTATAGTTATCTTTAAGCATTCTTGCAGCGGCCTTTGAAGCTTTGATAGGATCGAGTCTTTCATCGACATAACGACCAATTTTTAGACCATACTGTTTCCCACTTCCTCTCATAAACTGCCAAATTCCTGCAGCCCCCACTTTAGAATAAGCTTTATAATTAAAGGAGCTTTCAACATGAGGGAGATAGGCCAATTCTTTAGGAAGACCTTTTTCTTCTAGGATTTCTTCAATATGTTTAAGGTACAAATAAGACCGACCAACACCATTTTGAAACTTCTCTTTCATTCCCTGTTGGTACTTCACACCTTTTACTCTTTTAATAAAATTGTGACGATGCTCTAAAGGAATTTGAGCAAAAATCTCTTTTTCTTTAGAGGTCATATTCTTAAATCGTTTCTTTTGAATATTCTGAAGCAGTCTCCGAACCTCTCTCAAACTTTGAATCACTTTTTTCTTACGCGCGTGATGGAGGTAATTCTTATGATCAACCACTTTATAAATAATCGAAGGTTCAAACCGATCATGAATAATCGTCTGATCTACTGAGAAGACTGTATAAATCTGCTTCCAAAAGCTTACCTGCCTTTTAAGATAGTCGCTTTCGTACTTGATTTGAGCCTGGGCATAAACCCCTGAAAATAGGAATAGAGAGATTAATAAAGCTTTCATGCACCGCAATATAACCGGCTATTGGATATCCCACAACCCCAATTGAAAAGATTATTAATTAAAAGCAGTTAGTGAATTTTTTACAAGTTATTGCCATCTGAAACCGTTCTCTTTTTGCCTCTAAAAGGGGTCAACTGAGAGCTGAAGAAAAATTAGACACTCCTTTGTAAAACTTCCGCTGGAGTCCAACTCAACGCCGTTATGTTCTATTATGAGTTCATACATTTTAAGGGGAACTCTTGTGAAAAATATCATTTTTTTGTGTCTCGTCTGCGTACTTTCGGTTCAAGCCAGAGAATGGGATTCTTATAATGATCCGACACGATTTGATATTGATGCCACTAAAAATTCTTTTAATTCAGCAATAAAGAAACAATCTGGTGAGGTTGATTTTGAAAAGGCAAATTGGTCTGGGTATCACTGGCCGACAAAAAATCAGTCTTTAAAATACATTCCCCCAGGTCAAGAAATGGGCCCACTTCAAAAATGGGAAAAGGCCGGCGGGGATTATGACTTAAGATCGCATGTTCAGACTTATATTGATAACAATATGGGCTCTTGGGGTGGTTTTTGTCATGGTTATTCAGCTGCCAGTATATCTTTTAAAGAACCAACGAAAAAAACCATTAATGGAGTGACTTTTTATCATAGTGACATCAAAGGTCTTCTCGCTGTCTATTACGACTACCTTGTTAATGAGAACAGAGTTTCAAGAACAAGCATCGGTAGGCGTTGTATTTTCTCAAGTTATAGAAGAGGTAAAGTCGGAAGTGAAAGTGTTGCTCAATGTGATGACATTAATCCAGGAGCCTTTCATTTAGCAATTACAAATAAACTCCATAAACAAGGTAAGGGTTTTGTCATGGATATGGATCCGACAAACCAAGTTTGGAATGTTCCTGTTGTTGGTTATTCATCTGAAATTTTAGGTGAATTTTATCAATCTCCCGAATCAAGGTCTCAACTGAACAATCTTTATAGTTCGATGGTGGGCAAAACAAAAACGAAACTCAATAAAATAAATAACAAATTTGAGACCCAAGGATTTCTTGAAAGAGATGATTGGAATAAAAAAGATAGTTATGAAAAAACGTTAAAACAAATTAGCGAACTGGGTCTAGAAGAATATATGAAATATAAAAATAAAGCTCCAGGGACCACAAAGGTTTATCATATTAAAACGAAGCTTAATTACCTCACTTACCAAAAGCCTCATGCTGACTCCGAGTCTAAAAGAGGTAAAGCGGGTCAAGAATTAAGAACGATGGATCTTGAATACACACTCGAAGTCAATAAAGATAATATCATCATCGGTGGTGAATGGTTAAGCAACGATCACCCCGATTTTCTTTGGTATCCTCGTAACGTTGAAAGACCTTCTGGAGAATGGGAACTTCTTAATCAGTTACTCAACTAAGAAGCAACATCCTTAAGGATTTCGTGCGAAAGTCCCAAATCAAGAGTTCTAATTGGAAATGGGATCGTAATACCATGCTGGTCGTAAGCTTTCTTAACTCTCATAATACATTCATGAAGGGATTGATAGAAGGCACGGTTTCCGGGATAACGGACCCAAACATGAGCAATCAGATTGATAGAGCTATCACCAAACTCACGATAAAAAATATCAATCGGCTTTGAGTTAATTCTTCCAGACACATCTTCAAGTGCGTCCCTAGTAACTTTCTCAACCAGTTCAAGATCAGAGCTATAAGAAACACCGATATTGAGATCAATTCTTCTTTTAGGAGTTGCTGAATAGTTAATCATTAATTGTGTGAACATTTCTTTATTCGGAACAATCACATCAAGGCCTTGATAGGTTTCAATCGCCGTAGTACGAAGATCGATTGTATGAACTTCACCTACATGACCTTTCACTTCAACAATATCACCAATCTTATAGGGCTTTGTAAAAGCGATGAGCACACCCGCAATAAAGTTCGACGCAATTTCTTGAAAGGCAAAACCGAGAGCAAGACCGATAACCCCAGCACCGGCAAGGAGTGAATAAACAGCTTTATCAAGCTTAATAACACTCAGTGCGGCAGCAACA
>JAUHYH010000157.1 GCA_030426585.1 Bacteriovoracia bacterium | reverse complement strand
GCATGGAACGTTGGATTGCTTCTAATTTCCCTACAGAATCCTAGACCCTCTATTTTTCAATTATATTGAGCAAATGCCACCTTTGTGTGGCATTTGCCTTAAAAACTGTAAAACATAAAATATATTAATTTCAACTACTTAGACTAGAACTTGAGTCTTGTTCCCAAAATTTAGGTGTTAGCCCTTAGAATGATAGTACCAACGAGGTTTGTATGTTGAGAAAAATTGGTATGAGTTTATCAGCACTTTTACTTATGGGTTTGCTCATGAGCTGTGAGCAGCAGGAAGTTGCGACTGAATCTCAGGTCGATGAAATAACGATCGGAAACCTCGAAAATGATGTCATTATAAAAATTGATCCTATGACAGAACAAGTTCTTCTTTCTGGAGAAGAAGTGTCTGCGCTTGAAGTTCGCTTTGAGGATAGTGAAGGTTCAGAAGAAATTTATTATTCCCGTGAACAGGAAGTTGTTCAAAGATGCTTAAGACTTAGAGATCAACTTCTCTTAATAGAGCGTCCTGAAGATATTCAATCAGCATTCGCAAAGTTAAAAATGATCTCTGAAGAAGCTGGTCAAGATGAGCTTTGGGATTTATGCGCTTTAGAGTTTGAGAGCTTCGCTCAAGATTAGCATTCTATTTGTTTTCTATTAAGCTTACCGTTACAATTTTAAGGTGAACAACTGGTCTCGAAGAGATTTTCTTGAATTTTTAGGTTACAGTGCTGCCTTTGCAGGGGCTGTCCCTGCTCTTAACTCTTGTAGTTCACTTGACCCTCGTTATCTTCGTTTTAATAAAATTAAACCCATCTCACCTACAACGAAAGATGATCTTGTATTGGCTGAAGGTTTTAGCTATCGAAAAATCATTTCTTGGGATGATCCGATCAATCAAAAAGAAAAATTTGGTTTTAATAATGATTTTATTAGTTTTGTCCCTTTGAAAGAAGGTGAAATCCTCATGTGGGTTAATCATGAGTATACGAACCCCATTTTTGTCTCAAGTATGAAACGCACAAGAGACAATATTATAAAAGATATGAAGACCGTTGGGGGGAGTATTATTCATCTCAAGCAAACTCATGGAAACTGGAGTTTAGTAAAAGATTCAAAATATAATCGCCGCATCCATGCTCTTACAGAGATTCCTTTTTCAAATGGTCAAAGCATTATGGGAAAAAAAATGGTGAGAGGTACTTTAGCCAATTGTTCAGGAGGGAAAACACCTTGGGGAACAATTCTATCAGCTGAAGAAAATTATGATTATTTTTATGGTGAAAGAATTGAAGGAACGAAAAAAATAACAAAAAGCCTTCATCGTTGGGAAACTCAGTTTTATAGTCCGCCTGAACATTACGGCTGGATTGTCGAAGTTGATCCTTTTACAGGAAAGTCAGAAAAAAGAATCGAGCTCGGTCGTTTTTGTCATGAATCTGCAACTGTCGCTCAACACCCTAATGGTGTTGTGGTTTATAGTGGTGATGATAAAGCTGATGAACACCTCTATAAATTCGTTTCTGAATCAAACACAAACCTTAATAAAGGAACACTTTATGTGGCCAATATAAAAGAGGGGCAGTGGATTCCTTTGGATATTGAACAGCATAAAGTTCTCCAGAAAAATTTTAAAGATCAAAAAGAAGTGCTTACTTATTGCAGAAAGGCTTCAAAGCTAGTGGGGGCCACTCCTTTAGCTAGGCCAGAAGATATCGAAGTTCATCCTTTAACAGGTGATATTTATGTTGCTTTAACTGGTGATCCCCCAAGTGGAAACTATTATGGAAGTGTTATGCGAATCAAAGAAAGAGAAGGGGATTATCATTCGCTTCACTTTAAAGCAGATACTTTTGTAACAGGGGGGCCTCAATTTGGATTTTCAAATCCGGATAATGTTCATTTTGATAGTTTAGGAAACTTTTGGTTTTGTAGTGATATTTCAGGTTCGAAGATGGGAAAAAATCACTACAAGAGTTTTGGAAATAATGGAATCTTTGTTGTTCCTTTTGCAGGGAAGAATAGTGGAAAGGTTCTCCAGATTGCCTCTGCACCTAATGATGCTGAGTTTACAGGACTTTGTTTTGACCCGGATGAGAATAGGCTTTTTGCTTCTGTTCAACACCCAGGTGAAATGAGTGAAAGTAAAAAGAAGCTTACCAGTCTTTGGCCGCGAGATGGTTCGGGGATGCCGAAGCCATCCGTCGTTGAAATCAATTCTTTTTTATTTTAGTGCGTTAAAATCACTTCGGTAACGGAGTATTTTCTACGATTTTTATTTAAAACACTCCTGCGCCGGAGTAAAAAATACGAAATTTATTGATATCAATGAATGGCTGGGAGAAAAGGAGGCCCGGCGGGGAAGCTGCCAGACCTCGAAGATTTATCCTTAATCCTGGATATTATTGAGAGCATTTAATGCTTCTACACGTCCTTGTGAAACTGAATAGTTTTTAAGTCCTTCAGATTTGATCGATGACTTGATTAGAGTCTGTCTAATTTGAAGGGGAGTAAGCTCTGGCTTCATTGACTTTAAAAGCCCAGCAACACCAGCAACATAAGGAGTTGCCATCGATGTTCCAGAAAAAGCTTGGTAAGCCTTTTTCTTAGAAACAGTCGACATAATCACACTTCCTGGTGCGAAAACATGAACATTCTTTTTCCCGTAACTTGAGAAATAAGACTTTCCTTCACCACCTTGGTGAGAACCAACAGCGATGACATTGCTCAGGTCAATATTTGAAGTATTTTTACTTGTGTCGTTATTAGAGTTTGAGTTTCCAGCAGCGATAACAAAAGTAATCCCTTTTTTCTCAGCTTCTTTAATGGCATCAATTAAAGTTTGAGGAGGATTGATTCCAGCACCCCAAGAGTTCGACATAATATGAGCACCATTTTTTATTGCATAATCAATAGATTGAATAGCACCTTCTAATGATCCTCCACCGCTTCCAGAAAGGAATTTAACGGCCATGATTTGAACATCACTCATAACCCCACGAACACCGATATCGTTGTGTGTAGCTGCAATAATTCCTGCACAGTGTGTCCCGTGGTCATTATCATCCATTGGGTCACCGTCATCGTTAGAAAAATCATAACCATAGATATCATCTACGAAACCATTACCATCATCATCGACACCAGGGGCACCTTTTGCTTCCTGCTCATTAATCCACATCGCATCCTTGAGATCTGGATGTTCATAGTTAACCCCTGTATCGATAACAGCAATAACAAGTTTCTTATTACCTTTTTGTTTTTTCCAAGCTTCGATGGCCTTAAGATCGACTCCTTTTTTAGGATTAGGAACACGACCATCTTTTACGTTGTCACCTGTATTTTGAAGCGCCCACTGCTCTCCAAATAATTCATCAACTCCGTTTCGACTTCTTTTAGATCCCATAAATGATTTTTCAAATCTTCTAGGGTTAACTCCAAGAGTAATGTTTCTATCAACGGAGATAACATTGCTCGCTCGAGAAAGTTTCTTAAGTCTATTAAGTTCTTCCTCGCTATCAACGCCAACTTTGTAGTAGTTCCCAAAGCTAATATCAAGTTTCTTAACTTTATTAGTCTTAAGAATGGATTGAAGTTTTGATGTTTGAAAACCTAGACTGTCTTTAATTCTAACAATATAAGTTTTTGAAAAGGCACTTGAAACCAAGCCCAGAGTAGCTAAAGCAATTATCGCTTTTCTCATATGTAGTCCCTCACAAAGGTCCATTACCCATCATTAGGTAATATAAAAGTATAGATTTAGTGTAAGAACTAAAACTCTCAAGTTCTAACGCTTTTCTCTAACACTTCCTGACAAGAATACTCGGCAAACGGAATGCTGTAGCAGTATCTCGAATCGCGAATCACATATCTGGAACTGTTTCAGATTCTTGATTCTAGATACGGATACTGTGACCTGATTTCTGTTTATAAAAAAAGGGGAGCGGGAGCTCCCCTTGGAAAGGTTTTAATTTGTAATGTTTTGAACGGCCCTAAGAGCACTCACTCGACCTTTAGAGATTGAGTAAGACTTTAAGTTCTCTTGTGGAAGAGAAGTACTAATGAGTCTTTGCTTAACTTCAGTTGGTGTAAGAGTAGGTTCAAGAGCAAGAATTAATCCCGCAATTCCTGAAACGTAAGGAGCTGCCATTGATGTTCCAGAAAGAGAAGCATACTTATCTCCAGGAACAGTTGAATGAATACTTGAACCAGGTGCCATTACGTGAACCGTTTGAGCCCCGTAATTTGAAAAGCTAGATCGCTTACCGCCACTCTCAATAGATCCAACAGCAATAACGTTTGGTAGTGGGATATTTGCTGGGCTAAAAGGAGTTTTGTCTGTGTCCATCTTACTGTTTCCAGCTGCAGCAACAAAGACAATTCCAGCTTCTTCAGCTCTTTTTACAGCATCCATGATAGCTTTGTTAAACTTTGGTTCTCCTCTTCTTCCTTTCTTTGCACCGCTTGATGCAGGAGAGCCCCAAGAGTTAGACATGATATCTACGCCCATTTTTACAGCGTAATCGATGGCCTTTACGGCATCCATAGTTTTCCCACCACCTCTGGCAGTAAGAAACTTAACGGCAACAATCGACACATCTTTCATGATCCCTCGAATTCCAAGGTCATTGTGAGTTGCTGCAATGATACCTGCACAGTGAGTTCCGTGTTTATTATCATCCATAGGATCGCCATCACCATTAGCAAAGTCATAGCCATGGATATCGTCTACAAATCCGTTTCCATCATCATCAACACCTGGTTTACCGTTAGCTTCTGCTTCATTGATAAACATATTGTCTTTGAGGTCAGGATGATTGTAATCAACACCTGTATCAATAACAGCGATTTTGATCTTTTTATCGCCCTTAATTACGTTCCAAGACTCTAGAGCATCAAGATCTACTCCCGCCTTTGTTCCGTTTTTACCATCGTTTTTGAGGGCCCATTGCTTTGTGAAGTCAGGATCATTGATTCCATCTTCTCCTTCACCAATCATTGCTGGGTCAGTGACCATAGGATCGATCTTGATGATTTCGTTTTTGACCACGTATTCAACCCTTGGGTCATTTTTAAGTCTGCTGATTTCAGCAGCTCCCACCTCTTTTAGGTTAACCACGTAATATGTCCCAATCGAAAGTTGATTTAGGCTCACGTCATTAGTCTGAAAAAGTGATAGGGCTTGGTCAGAAGATAAAGCTTTGTCGGCTTTGAGCTTTACGATATAGCCAGATCCGAGGGCCACTTGGACGCTCAGGGCTAAAATTATTGCGAGTGATTTCATTGTTTCCTCTCCTTGGATAGTGAAGTGTCACTGACTAAAACTGTTGAATAAATTCTAAACTGACCATGTTGGTTATGCTAAGCTTTTACCCAGAATGTAAGCAAATATGGGAATCTTAATGGAAGCAAACTTTATTTATTTGGCCTTGTTCATACTCGTTCTCTTTACCTTGGCCTTGATTTGGTGGCTTCTAAAAAACTCCCAACAAAAAATTGAAGCTCTTTCTAAGCAGCTCGACCTTAAGGACCAAGAACGAGAGCAAAAGTTCAGAGAATCCTTCTTCGAGTTCCAACAAAAAATTCAAAAAGATCAATTCGAACTTCAAAACACTTTTCAAGACCGGCTTGGGAAAAACTTTGAGTCCTTGGATAAGAAAGTTTCGGACAAGCTAAATCTTAGCTTCGAAAAAAATACCCAAACGATTAAAGGAGTGGTGGAAAGACTCGCCCGAATTGATGAGGCTCAAAAGAAAATTGAAGAGCTTTCAAAAAACGTTGTTTCTTTACAGGATCTTCTGTCAGATAAGAAAAGCCGAGGTTCTTTTGGAGAAGTTCAACTTTCTCAAATTCTCGTAAGCGTTTTTGGAGAATCGGATCGCTTCTTTAAGGAGCAATACACTTTATCTAATAAAACGATGGTGGACTGTATGCTCTTCCTCCCAGAACCGATGGGGCATTTAGCAATAGATTCAAAGTTCCCTCTAGAGAACTATAGAAGGATGCTTGAGAGCAGGAAAGACGAGGGG
>JAUHYH010000156.1 GCA_030426585.1 Bacteriovoracia bacterium | reverse complement strand
GATCTTGAGCGGATTCATACTTTTGAAAGAAAACTACGAATCTTAACCGGACTTGATAAACAAGAACTGATCAAGCCCTTTTTCGATAAAATTAAAGGTCCGAACCAAGATCTCGACAAGCAGACTTCATCAGACTACGAAGGGATTATCCGAGAAAGCTTTTTAAAAAAACTACGTTTCGATAAGATTGAGTCAGAGCCAACTTATGTAAAGCTTCAGGATTTCTACAAAGAAAAGATTTTTGAAAAACATGGTCTTAATAAACGCTATAAAGATCAAAGTCGAGTTTTTGATATTCTAAGAGAGACCAATGAACTTTCTAAAGACTTCGCTCTCTTTGATTATAAATTTAGCCAACTCAAAGAGATCAATAGTGAACTCGAGGAAAAGCTGAACCAATTAGACCAGCTCCTCCTCGATCGTGATTCCTTAATGAGATCGACCCCAATCCTTCTTCCGGCTACTGGTTGGATTACCAGTTTCTACGGCCCAAGGATTAGTCCTTACTCGGGTCGACAGAGAATGCATGAAGGGATTGATATCGGAGCTCCTTTTGGGGCCCCCATAGTTGCACCTGCAGATGGTGTTGTGATTTTCGCTGGAAAGAAACCGGGCTTTGGTAATCATGTTCAAATTGATCATGGTTATGGGATCGAAACTCTTTATGCTCATTCACAAAAAGTTTTTGTAGAAAGAGGAGCTAAGATAAAGCGTGGAGATCTTCTCGCAAGTGTTGGAAGTACAGGACATTCAACGGGTCCGCACTTGCATTATGAAGTTCGTATCAATGGTGTTGCTGTTGATCCCTATTACTTTTTACTGGAGTACTAATTATGATGAACGTTATTAAAAAAGTTTTTGGGACAAAACAAGATCGTGACATCAAGGCCCTTAAACCTATCGTTGACAAGATAAGTGCTTTAGAACCAAAAATGAAAAGCCTTTCTGACGAACAACTTAAAGATAAAACTTCTGAATTTCGAAAACAACTCAATGATGGTGCGAAGCTTGATGATATTATGATCGAAGCCTTTGCCGTTGTTCGAGAAGCTTCTGTTCGTGTATTAAAAATGCGACCTTACGATGTTCAGCTTATGGGGGCAATTGTTCTTCACCAAGGTAAAATAGCCGAAATGAAAACAGGGGAAGGAAAAACCCTTACCGCGACAATGGCGATTTATCTTAATGCTCTTTCTGGAAAAGGGGTTCACCTCGTAACTGTAAACGATTACCTCGCCTCTCGAGATGCTGAAGAAATGGGTGTGCTTTATAAGTGGCTTGGGCTTTCAGTGGGTTGTATTGTCCATGATATGGACGACGAGGACAGAAAACAAGCTTATAACGCCGATATTACTTACGGGACCAATAATGAATTCGCTTTCGACTACCTCCGTGACAATATGAAGTTTGATCTCGATCATTACGTTCAACGTGAGTTGAATTACTGTATTGTGGATGAGGTTGACTCGATTCTCATCGACGAAGCGAGAACTCCCCTTCTCATCTCTGGTCCAAGTGAAGGTGATACCGACCTTTATTACAAAATGGACAAAGTTATTCCAAAACTTACTAAAGAACAGGACTATACTGTTGATGAAAAAAGTCATAGTGCCATTCTTACTGAAGATGGGATTATTAAAGTTCAAGAAATGCTTGGAATTGATAACCTCTTCGAACCTAAGCATGTTGAAGTTCTTCACCATCTCAACCAATCCCTTAAGGCCCATACCCTTTTTCTAAAAGACGTTAACTATGTTGTTAATGAAGGGAAGGTCATTATTGTTGATGAGTTCACAGGTCGTTTAAAGCATGGGTCACGTTGGAGTGATGGTCTCCATCAAGCGGTGGAAGCTAAAGAAGGCGTTAAGATTAAGAAGGAAAATCAGACGCTCGCCTCAATTACCTTTCAAAATTATTTCAAGCTCTATAATAAACTTTCTGGGATGACGGGTACTGCTGATACCGAGGCGGAAGAGTTTCATAAAATTTATGAACTCGATGTTGTCGTTATTCCGACTAACTTGCCACTCATTCGTAGCGACGAAGCTGATGTGGTTTATGCGACTAAAGATGCCAAGTACAAGGCCGCAGCTGAACTCATTAAAGAAGCCCATGAGAAAAAGCAACCTGTACTGGTTGGTACAATTTCTATTGAAAGCTCGGAGATTTTATCAGGCTACCTCACAAAATTTGGTGTTCCCCATGAAGTTCTCAATGCCAAACAACATGAGCGTGAAGCCAGTATTGTTGAAAATGCCGGACAACCGGGAGCGGTCACGATTGCCACCAACATGGCCGGTCGGGGTACCGATATTAAACTGACTGATGTAACAAAAAAGGCCGGTGGTCTTTTCATCCTGGGAACAGAACGCCATGAGTCCCGAAGAATTGATAACCAGTTAAGAGGTCGTTCAGGACGTCAGGGAGATCCTGGGCGCTCAAAGTTTTTCCTTTCCCTTGAAGATGACCTCATGAGAATTTTTGGAAGTGATCGGATTAAAGGCATCATGACCAAACTCGGGATGAAATCAGATGAGCCGATTGAGCATAAAATGATTTCCAATGCGATCGCAAAAGCTCAGAAGCGAGTTGAGACTCACAACTTTGATATCAGAAAACACCTCCTCGATTATGACAATGTTATGAACGAGCAAAGACAGGTCATCTACCGCCTTCGAAGAGAAATTCTCAATGATGAAGGGAATAAGGATCTTGTTGATTCTTTTATTGAAGACACTGCAATGTTTGTGGCCTTCCAGTTTATTCCTGAAAAGAAAACCCCATTATTAGATTGGGATTGGGAAGCCATTAAAACCGGCTACAAGGCAGCTTTCCATCACGAGTATGACTTCAATGCCAATGAGTGTGCTGACAAATTCGGAGGAGATCTCGCTGATTACTTCATTGCTCAAGCTAAAAAGTATATTGAAGAAAAGCTCGCAGGCTACCCTGATGACCAAGTCATCATTGCGATTAGAGAAGTCCTGCTTTCAACCTTTGATTCACACTGGAAAGATCACCTCCTTGCCATGGACCACCTCAAAGAAGGAATCGGTCTAAGATCTTACGGACAAAAAGATCCTATCATCGAATACAAGACTGAAGCGTTCGGTCTCTTTGGAGAAATGAAAGAGCGGATTAAAAGAGCAGTGGTGGAAACACTCTTTAGTATTCGACTTTATACTGCTGAAGAAATTGAAGAGATTAAACGTCAACAGCAAGCTGAGCTTGATATGCAGATGGAAGCTCATCGAAGAGCTGAAGAAGCTAAGGCCCAAGCCCGTGCTCCGATTAAAAGATCAGAGAATAAAGTTGGACGGAATGATCCCTGTCCATGTGGGTCAGGTAAGAAGTTTAAGCATTGCCACGGTCGCTAAGACAATTATTCAACGTATTGCCGGCAAAGTCGTTTAGGGAAAATTTTTTGGTAGTCTTTGGGGTCTAGTCCCATTTCCTGTAAATAAGCTTTGAAAGCAATAAACTTGTGGGTCATTTTCTTGGCAGGCTTTTTATTGATAAAAGGGATTGGTGATTTAAATTCCTTCAGGTACTCGATTCTGTTTTCATACATCTTAGCTAAAAGATAAAACTCCTCAGCATTCTTTTGAGCTCTATGAGCTCGAATCTCAACTCTCTGTGCTGATTTTTCAAACTTAAGTTTTCCTTTATTTTCTTTAAACAAAGTATTCAAGCTCATAAATGACATGCTTCCGCCATAGATGTTTTGAAGCTCACTTGCAAAATCTTTCATTTTAATTTCACCATCATCAAACTTCTGTATTAATTGTTCAATTTTGCTTCTCTTCGACCTTTCACGCATTGGCGTATCAGCATTCGTTTTATCATTTGAAAGAACTCCACTTGATAGCTCTGAATGATTGAGTTGATCGACAATAAAGTTTCTTAAAAGCAAATCATCATCTCCAAAAGCACTTTCTCGACCTATATTTATATGACCCTGAGATAACCAATCGCTAGACCGATAGGCTTCGATTCCCAAAGACTCTGCCACATCAAATAAATCTCTCTGTAAAATAGCTTTTTTTGATTTTAAATCCTTAAGCGTCATTGGCATTGCCTGGATTTCAACTGCAGTGAGATCCTTATCAATAATAAAATAAAACCCGTCAGGGTATAAAACTTTAAAAGCATCATGATCAGCGTGCCTGACACTCCCAACTTTAACCTTATGAACTTTACAACCAACACTTTTACAGTGTTTTACAATACTATGTTTTAAATCCCAATAATTTTTATTCACCATTACTTTTTGGCACATTTGTCCTGCCCTAAATCCCGCAAACACACCTCCAAACCCCCCAATCATAAGTCCTGATATAATCCCAAGAGGAATAAGATCTTTATTTTCAGGATTCTTTTCATATTCGGATTTAAATTCATCAATTACCCATAGTGTTGGTAATATCCCAATGCTAGCTGTACAGAATTTACTGACAGCCATCTGATACTTTCCCATCAATTCAAACTCGGGCCCATAGGTCGCCTGTGAAAAGCTTAATGTGCTATTTATCAGAATAATAAAAACTAACTTATTTAAATGCATAACCTAGTTAGACCTATCGGTTAATAGAGTTCTTTACTCAAACTTACCTGACTAAAAAACTATGCGCCTCTTGTACTGTTATAAAACTCAGTAAGTTGCTATAATAACGTTATGACAGACAAGAAAGATCGTGATGATCTTACCTCGATTACTGATCTAGGTGACTTCGAACACGATGAAGATACCTTAGACGAAATCTTTGACTCGGAACCCGAGAAAGATGAGAACGATGAAGAGACAGAGGCCCTTTCCGAAATGGATATGGCATTTTCTGAATCAGAAGACTCTGAGGGAACTCAGTCATTTGCAGAATTTGAAGATGATGAACTTGAATTTCCCATTGATGAGGCAACTCAAGTCACAGAACTCAATAACCTTGAAGAAATAGACTTTGAAAATAACAATGAAGATGATGACATCGAAGTTGTAACAGAAATTAAAGAAGATCCAGTACTCAAAGATCAATATAAAGAACAAACACCTCTTGCTCAAGAAATGCAAGAAGAGCTTAGCAAAGAAATGGAAGCTCATGTTCCCAATCCTATTGAAATGGAACATATCCCAAGCTTTTCATTAAAAATCACAGGAATTTACGATAAACACGACAAGGAAGATGTTCTGCGAATTTTGAGAGAATTCTTAGATACTTCTGAAGATGAAGAGGCCCTTTGGATTCGTGCCATTGATCGAGGTGAAGTCCTTGTACCAAGAGTTGGAGAATACGTCGCCGTGACGATTGCTCATAAACTCCGCCACATCCAAGCAAGTTTCCAACTAGGCTTAAGTGAAGAGATTTTTGAAGACTCAGTTCCCTACAACAGATTTCGCGACTTCTTTATTAGACTTCTTCAAGTATTTCTCTCTCAGGGAAGCAAACAAGCCCGAAAAGAAGCACAAAAATTTGGCTCTCTTGCTGTAAAAATCTCTAGAACCCTTACCCAAAAGCCTAAAGAATTGGAGGAGATTTATTTTTCTGCTCTTATCTATAAATGGGAAAGATCTGTTTCCTCGCCAAGAAGTCTTGTCGAAATATTAGATGGGGCTTACCGGCTACGACATATCGCAAACTGCCTGACCGAGCGATTTGATGGACGCGGACCTCGTGCCATTAAAGGCCAATCGATTCCGATTGGGTCTCGAGCGCTTGCTGTTCTTAGCTTGTTTGAAAAATTTAGCCCGAATATTAAAGGTGAGCTTGAACTCGAAGAGATGGAGAAGCTCAAGAAGATTTTAGACAGTGCGGCCGGAAAGCAGCTTGACCCAATACTTTGCGCTCAATTGGTTGAAACTCTTCGTCCACTGGGATCCGATGCTCAACACACAAAAGTGGCAATTGTGGATTCAGATAACGACTTTTCGAAGCAACTCTTGGCTCACCTCAAGCGAATTGATGCTGATGCAGTGACGCGCGGATTAAAGGTTGAGGCTTCGTTAAACGATGGCAGAATTTTTGCCGCACGAGTGAGCAAATCAACTAATGATAAG
>JAUHYH010000155.1 GCA_030426585.1 Bacteriovoracia bacterium | reverse complement strand
TTTCAAGTGATCTTTCTTCAAGATTAGCGACTTATAATGACTCATCAATTTTAACTTCTCCTCGAGCTGTTGCGAAAACTCTGGCGGGGAATATTTTAATTGCTGATGTTACCTATGATCATCTTATCGAAGTAACTCCAGAGGGAACCTTTGTGAGAACAATTTCTATTGTGAATGGTTCGACTTGGGATATGCTGGTCATTCCAAATTTTTAAACTTAAACAATATTCTTGGAATTTATTATTGTGTAATAACTAACACATTACCTTCATAACTTATTAAATAATTCTCCGAAACACTTCCCTAAAATTAAATCAACTGAGAACAAAAAAAGGAGAAAGTTATGAGAGAAATTAATGCCATGGAAACCAGAGAGTACATTCAGGGCCAAAAAGAAGGTCTCGTTTTAAATGTACTTCCCAAAAAGTCATTTAGGCAGGCACATATTCCGAAGTCTTATAATGTTCCAGTCAAAAACGACGGCTTTGTGAAAAAAGTCGATTCGATCTCGGCTGGTAAAAATGAGCCGATAGTCACTTATTGTGCAAATGAAGAGTGCAACGCTAGTAGAGAGGCTGCTGAAAAACTTGAACAAGCCGGCTATACCAATGTCATGGACTTTACGGGAGGAATTAAAGAATGGAGAGAGCATGATCTGAAACTCTCTCGACCATAAAAGAGAGCTTACCTAGATAAAAGCTCCAGCGAACTTTGTTCTTAAGCTTCGTTGGAGCTTTTCGCATTTTTACTTGATAACAAGGATCAATCACCGGCGGAGTCGTACTGTAGGACACATCAATTCAATATTTTGGTAAATTATTATTATGAAAAAATTTATCATGGTAGCGGTTGTGTTGTTATTAGTCTCATGTGGTTCAGGAACACGAGGACCACGCATTTATCCTTATAGATTAAAAGCAGGCGAGCAATTTTTTGGACTTGATCAGTCAAATTCAGGTTTAGGTGTTTTTAAGGATAATCTTGGCATACTTTATTATGGAAATTTTCAAATCGGAAATAGAGATGGCTATTTTAAAGTCATTTACCCAGACGGGAATTATGCTTTTAAATTCTATAAACACAGTTATGCTTTTAGTAGTGCTTCAAAAATTCCAGGAATTCTAGTTTATAAAAATAAGGCAATGATCTCTCAATCAAATGGAAATAACTCTGAGAAATTTCATTCCTTTGATCAAATGGGTGTTTATACTTTCAGCAAAGAGGGAGGGAAGTTCACTGCTTTAGATAAATCAAATGCTTCTCTTAATCATAAAAAAGTCAATGACGAGATAAAAGCTTATTATACGGGGGCAGGACAATACTTTGCACTTTATAAAGAAGTTAAAAACAAGGGTATTTATGGTCTCTATAAAGATATTTTTAAAAGAGAATTCTATGGCTATTTTGACGAAAAAACCTTTGAAAAAAATGGAGCTTTTGTTCATTCAGTTTTTAGTAAAAAATATGGAATTGAGTTTTCAAAAGTTGTAAAAGAAGGTTCCATTTATGAAGGAGAAACAAAAAATGGTATCCCTCATGGCTATGGACTCCTACGATCAAATGGGGATAAAATCTACGGTTGGTTCGAAGATGGGAAGGTTCATGGAGCAGCAATCCTTAAAGAAACAAATGGGGACGTTAAAAATGGATTTTATAAGAATGGAAAGAAAGACGGGGTGTTTCTCCACGTCTATAAAGCTTTTAGTTATCAGGTTAAGAACAATCCTGGCCTGAGTGATTCAGTAAATAAGTTAAATCAGATATTTTTACCGCTTGAGACTTGGCATAAAAATAAATCTGCAACCAAACCTAGTACTTTACAAGCAATGAATTCAATTTTTCAAAACCTTGGTGGGCTTGATTATGAGATTAAGAAAGGAAATAAAGTCTATTACAAACCCAACAAGACAGCCTATCAAAACTACCTGTATTCACTTTCTCCTTATCAAGACGAAGCTAAAAATTTTGCTAACCTCGATGATTTTGGTCTTTATCTAGCTACCCAATATGCTTATTTTATCCCTCGCGGAGATTTTTCGTTAAGTCTTTATAAAAAAGGCGAACTTCAAAAGAACTATAGTATTAAAAACTTTCATAGCAATAAGAGTTGTGCCCAAAAGATCTTAGGTCAGACTTATTATCCTGATAATTGTGAAAGTCCAAATGTCTTTGGAACTGGGAGGTCGCTATTGATTCAAGACCTACAAATGAAAGAGGGAAAAGTCACTTCAGGTTACCGAGCGCTTTATGATCTAAATAGCTCATATGGGTATAATGGATGGTTTGTTAATAACCTTGCCGAAGGAATGGGATTTAATTTTTCAAACAAAAATAAAGGGGAATTTAAAAAAGGAAAGCTTACAGAAATGGCCTCAAGCAATAAGGGAAAGCTTTATTATTATGGAAACTTTTCAGAAGGTAAGCGAAATGGTTTCTTTTGGGTTTTAGGTCAAGGCTATCTTAATCAGTACGGAAAATATATTGATGATAAGGCTAACGGAAAGTTCACACTAGAGAATGGTTATTATGATCTTTATGGGAGCTCTTATTATAAAGACGATAAGAAGCAAGGAACTGAAAAATATTATAATGCCGATGGTTCTCTTCGGTATTCAGTTACCTACAAGGAAGGAAAAGAAGAAGGAAAGGCTCGTTGTTATAACTATAAACTTAAAGGTCCAGAAAACTGCGAGTTCAAAGACGGTAAAAGAATTGATGAAAAGCACTTACAACGAGTTGCTAAAAAAGAAGCAGAAGAAGCTGCAGAAAAAGCAAGAGAAGACGAACGAAGAAAAGAACAAGAAAGAAGAAATCGAGAGGAACAAAGAAGGCTCGCTAGAGAACGTGCTGAAGATCGTGCTCGGAGACAAAGAAATTCTCTTATTCTTCAACAAAGCATTCAAAATTCTATCAATAGTATTGGCAATGTTGTCAAACCTACGAATACTTATATTCCTCCCAAGAGTAATTACCGCTCTCAGCAAACTTACCCTAACAAATCAACGGGAAGTTCATCAAGCTATTCAGGATCGACTTTAAAGCTTAACTCAAAGAAGCCTTATAAAAGATGCATTCATAAAGGCTCTTTTATGCATATGACTTTTCAAGCAGCTTACGATTGTAATCGCAGGGCCGAAACTTTTCCCGCTGCCCAGGAGACTGTGAATAATTCGATTGAGTTTGAAAGAAAGCGCTATGAGAAACAACAAGAGATAAAAAGGAAAGTAGAGGAAGACAAACGTGCGATGGATGCTAAAAACGATGATGCCTGTAGGCAGTATGCTGCTAAAACAGGGAATTATTGCTCAAGTGCTTGTAACCCCCAGCGTTTTGATACGAGAAGCTGCAAAGCCATAAATAAATAAGAACTACTTGTTAAGCATTATCGGTGAGCGGCGCCGACGCGCTTTACTTTAATCCAGCGGGACTCAGTTCAGTTAAAGGTAAAGAAGTTACAATCAATGTATCCCCAACTTTTTCGCAAGCAGAAACACCTGTGCATTCGGCGGATCTTTCACATGAAAGTGATCGAGTTACAAAGTTTCCTTCGGCTGTTATGGGTGCCATGAAAATAAACGAAAAAATGGGTGTCGGTATCGGTCTTTATACTGCAGGAGGAACTTCTGTAGATCATGGAGATGTTGATTTTAGTTCTGTTTCTTCGGAGTTCGCTCCTTATAGACCGGTTATGAAGTCTAATTTAGAAATTATTGAGCTCGGTTTAGGAGCTGGTTATAAGCTTAATCAAAACTGGAGTGTTGGTGCGGCATGGAGAGCAACCATGGTTAGTGGGGGATTTTCTGATGCTAAAGTTACTGAAAGTTCTGGAGGAACTCCCTTACTTCTTTCTGGGACTGAGTTAAAAGACCTTGAAGATGAAAAGTTTTCGGGTTTTAAAGTCGGAGCCCAGTACCTCTCGGACGATAAGTCTTGGGGGATAGGTTTTGCTTGGAGAACTCGAGTTGAGTTCACAGGCGAAGGAACGAGCAGTGTTGCTTATGCTCTGACCACGACAGGAAATGCTGCCATTTTATCTGGTGCCGGGACTGCAGGCGTTAGGGTCAACGGAACTGGAGGAGATGCTTCATTAACAAGTGAACTTCCACAGCAGATTACCCTTGGTGGTCATTATGTTCTCAACAAAGAGTGGACACTTTTCTCTGAGGTTACATGGACTGAATATAGTAAGAACGAAAAGCTTGAAATCGATGGGAATGTTACAACATTCACAACTTCAGCTATTCCTGATGTGGCCCAAAATTGGAAGGATCAATACAACTATCGAATTGCTGCTGAGTATAGCGGATGGGAAAAAGGACTTCTTAGGTTTTCTTATGTCTTAACCAGTCGAGTAATTTCAGAACAAGCGGCAACACCAACTTTTTCTGCTCCAGGGAGTGGTCACACTGTCGTTGTGGGAATGGGGAATGCCCTGTCTGAGAACCTTTTCCTCGATTCAGCACTTGAGTATAGCTGGAACACGGGTTCAGGGAATACTGCTGACCGTTCTAGCTCAGGGACTCTCTTAACACCACCTTTTTATGGTGACTACGAGATCTCTGCCTATGTCGCACACGTTTCTTTAACTTACCTTTGGTAATAGAGTTTGAGTCTGGAGCATTTATTGAAATAATTGCTTCAGACTCATATTTTGTTCTAAGTCTTTATAAACCACATTAATACTACTTCTAAGATTTGGGATTTCATCTAGAATAGCGAGTTGCTCTTTTTGAATTTCAATTTCGACTGAAGACCTTGGAACAATACAAAAAGCATCTTTTTTCATTGTAATCATCTTCATTAATCCAAGATCATCCACTTCACAAATCTTATGAATTTCAACTTTCTTTCTTTTGAAATATTTTTCAATAATCTCATTTACACTACTTTCTTTGGTGTAGGAGACAAAGGGCGTTTGTTCGAAAAATTTCGTAAGATTTTTACGATAGAGATGCTTATTGCACACAATGATGTGATCTTGAAAACGAATTTCTTTTTGAGTATAGGTTTTAGGAAGCTCGGGAATGGGGTGAGTGGTAAGGATAAAATCGAGTTTACCGCCAGAGAGGTCTTGAACAATATGTCTGTATTCATCTTGAATAATTGAGACGTAAGAATTCTCAAGATTGATTAGAGGAAGAAGGATATCAAAAACTAAAGGCCTAGGAAGTTCAGGGAGAATTCCTACGACATAGTTCCGCCTTTGTTTATTTTCTTCATTCACTAAACTCAGAATCTTTTCCCCCTCGATAAACATCTGGGTGCAATGTTCAAGGGTTTTTTGACCTAAAGGAGTCAGGTGAAGCCTGTTATTCTTCCGTTCAAACAGTTCTTTTCCAAGCCTCGCCTCAAGGGTTCTTAATTGGTCACTCAGGGTAGGTTGGGAGAGATGCAGTTTCTTAGCTGCTTTCCTGACGCTCCCTTCCTTAGCGATGATCCAGAAGTAATAGAGGTGATTTAAGTTGAGTTGGTGCATAAGTTAATGATAGATCATGGCTATCATTTTGGATACTTTTAATCGTCTTTAGTTTTACCCCAAAAGAGCGAAAATAGGAGTAGAGGTCTTGCCAAAACCAAGGAGGTTCTATGCAAGCGGTAATGGACTTTTACCAAGAAGACTTTGAAAGGGATAGCTATTTGAAAGTCCACGATATTATGAATATTGAGGAAATTCAAATCTATCGGGATGACACTATCGAAACGGCCATAAGGATTATGGAGTGGGAGGGGTTAGCCCATGCCTGCGTTTTTGACCATCAAGAAAAACTCGTAGGTGTTGTGAATTTTGAGGAACTTCTAAAAGTTAAGAAAAAGAGTGACGCGGTTAATGCGTATATGCACCAAGACTTTCATAAGATATATGGCTTGCTTGATGCTGATACCGGTATCAAAGCAGTTATGAAGGAACGGTACCACTGTATGCCCGTTTTTGAAAACCAGCGCATTATTGGAATCTTAAATTACGAAAGTTTATTTGATGTTAGGTACTACAACTAGGTAAAGGAGCTTAAATGGAATTAAAAATTTTAAATCGTCACGGGAAAAGAGACCTAGAGTTTGAAGAGTTCGTTGTAGATAATCT
>JAUHYH010000154.1 GCA_030426585.1 Bacteriovoracia bacterium | reverse complement strand
TAAAGATTTTGATAAAGGTGATTTATGGGAAAAAGATCAAGTGTCCCACCAAGAAGATCGACACGAACACTTCCCTCTTTTTGGTATGAATCTAAAGCAAAATTAGTTCGCGTCACCCTGATACACTCCTATATAAGGAAGTTCCCTATAGTTTTGAGCGTAATCTAAACCATAACCAATGACAAATTTGTCTTCGATTTCAAAGCCAAGATAGTCAATTTGAGTTTCATGGACACGACGAGAAGGCTTACTCAAAAGGCTTGCAAGCTTTAAGGTTTTAGGTTGTTCTTTGTTTTTCATTGATTCCATTATGAACTTTAAAGTTGTTCCCGTATCAACAATATCCTCGACTAAAATCACATTTTTCCCCGCAAGTGATTTGGTAAAATGATAATGAAGTTTGACTTCACCGGAAGTTTCAGTTGCATCGCCATAAGACTCCGCTCTTAAAAATTCAACCTGACAAGGCGAACCAAGCGCCCTCATCAAATCAGCACAAAAAATATAAGAACCTTTGAGAATACATAATAAAATAATTTCTTCATTACCAAAGTCTTTACGAATCTCAGATGCTAAACCTTTAATTCGCTCTTGAATTTGATCTTCAGACAACATGACATCGATTTGTGCGCTCACAAAAACTCCTTGGAAAAAGAAGTTATAACAAAGGAGCAGGAATTATGAAAGTGGAGCTGTTGGTTGAGCTTCCGAAGGCGTTGGTGCTGAATGCTCCGGTTCGTACTCATAGTGAGCCCGACAAACCGCCATATACTCATTCTTTTCACCAAGAACAACCTGTTCATCAGAAGCGACAATCCGTTGCGAGCGAGAAGCAGGAGCCCCACAAACCATGCAAATGGCCTTAATTTTTACAACTTCATCAGCTAAGGCCAGCAAAGTAGGCATGGGTCCAAAAGGAACGGCCCGGTAGTCTAGATCCAAGCCCGCACAAACAACTCTATAGCCTCTTGCAACCAGCCTTTTCACAACAGAGATAATGTTTTGATCAAAAAACTGGACCTCATCCAGAGCGACAACACGCGTCGAATCCTTGAGTAGGCTCAAAATTTCTTCTGAGTTTTTTACGGGTTGGCTAGGAATGCTTTGAGCTGAGTGACTTACAACTTCCGTTTCATCATAACGAGTATCGATCGCTGGCTTAAAAATTTGGATTTTTTGTCGAGCAATCTGGGCCCTACGAACTCTTCGAATGAGTTCTTCTGTCTTCCCTGAAAACATAGGACCACATATGACTTCAAGATGCCCTTGAAAGTGTACGGAATAATAACTCATGCAGCTACATTACCCGAGCTTTCCGCTCCCAGCATTTCGCGAAGCGCGTCTCATTTAAAGAAAATTAAGGGATCAAGAAATTGTAAGAAATTGAATTAAAATCACGAAAATGACAATGAACCCTCCGAAAAAGAGAGGGGGTGTAAGAAGTATAAAAAAAGCAGCAAGCGCTGAAATATCGAGTCGCCGTCTTAAGGCTAAAAATAGCACTACCAAACGCGCTACAGTGGTACAGAATTCACCAATCATGGGGATAAGATAGAAGACATAACCGCTAAAGCCTGCACAAACAATCTCGTCTGTAAGCTTTCCGCCATTATCATCAATCTTTAAGGCCCAAAAATAAAAGTTAAGAATAACCTTCCAGAAAACATAAGCAATGAAGCCCCAAATCGGAAAGAAAAGCATCGTTAAGAAACTTGAAATAAAAATCAGGAAGAACCCATATTTTATACTTGCACCAGAAACAAGTTGGTAAAGGTTTTTATAATCACCTTCTAACAGCATCCCTCGTGCCATCTGATCTAAAAAGAAATAGGTAAGAACAAATTCAATAAAAAATTTAATAATAACAAAAGGCCAACTCAGAAGAATCACTTGAGAAAGTCCAAGCGCCTGGTCCCCTTGGTTCTTTTCAGGAGTAACCAAGTTTTCAAAAAATTGAGTGTAGAGTTGTTTCATCGGTGTATTATAAACTTAAATTTTTAAACAAGTCACCTTCTCGAAAAAGTGACCATAGGTATTCCATTTCTATCTTGGACTTTGGATCAAATAATTTCAACACCGGCCCTTCTATTTTAAAAAGAAGCTTTTGATCAGAAAATTTAACTTCGTAAGGGTATTGCGGATTTTCCCTCATTGAATTGATTCTAATGGCTTTGTAATCCTTTCGACACTTAGAAAGGTAGCAAAGGACTTCTTTGATCCCTTGAATCTGTTTTTCATTCATATTTTGAGCCTGAAAAACAAGCTCTGATTTTTCATTGATTGAAATGGGTATTTCTTGTTTACCAAAATCAAAAGTTAATCCCTTAAGGGCCTCAAAAGACCTTGCAACCCATTCAAATCGATCATTCCAAAAGTCTTTGCTGGGTTTTAAAATGAGGTTAATCCCCGCTTCAGAAAGCTGCCAATAACTCCCCTCTTTTTTTAAGTAATAAATTCCATCAAGCGAGTGAAGTTCCTGAGTTGTATCGTTCACAAGAATCTCTCCCCAGTTTTTTGAAGGTCGAGGCAACTCTTTGTAAATTCCTGCAGGGCTTAATCTTTGAAGTTGCTTTGAAAAATCTTGAAAGACTGTTGGGTTATAACCGAGCACTTCTGGAGCGACTGGGTCAGTGACTTGTTTTTCAATATTAATCGTTATTACCTTCCCACTACTAATCTTTCTTTGATATTGAGTCACCTCAAAAGGGAAAAACGGAAGGTTCAATAAAGTTTGCCCCCAATCTTGAATTTGATTTTTCATGATCAGATAGGATTTTAATTTGAGGTCAACCTCATCTTTATAAAGCCCCTCATACTCTGCTTTAGAAGCTGCAAGATAAAATTTTTCAGTATTATTTTCAGTAATACTAAGAACAAAATTTCCGGTTTGCGGAAGAGGGTTATAAAATTTAAATCGTTGGTTATTAAATACAAGTTCAAAGGCCGGGGTATTTGTAGCGGGCAAGTTCTCAAGGGCTTCTAATTTCGATACCCACTTGAAAATTTCAAGATAACTCGAAATGTTTTTTTTGGGAATTTGAACTTGGGTATCACCATAAACAAAATGTCCTTCAGTTTTTCTTAAGAGTCTTCCTTCAAATTGAATTGAATTAAGAGGTTGAGGAATAAGAGAATAAAGGCTTTCTGTTTCTTCTAGCCCTTGGTCTTTGGATTTTTCTTGCCACCATAATCCCCCAAGCAGCAAAACAATCAACGTGATAAGAATGACGTTATTTTCAAGCCACTTCATCGATTCGCTCTTCTCCGATAACAGTAAAACGCGATCAGAAGAAAACTTAAAGGAGTCACAATCAAACAAAGATAAGTGACAAGGTTTAATTGAGATTGATTAAATTGAAGAATTTCATTTTTGATCTGAGGTCTAGTTCCTGCCAGAACATCTTCCCCAAGTAACGTAGAAACAAGATTTAGGAAAAAATGGAAATTTTCTGAATAAGATTTAAAAGCATTTGTCACAAATTGGCTGGTCCCTACCACAAATAAAGGCTGGCTATTTAGTGTTGTTTCAACCATCACAGGAATAGGACCTTGGATATCTTGACTTGAAAAACTTACTTCCCCCGATTTTACAAGTGAATCAAGATCAGTTTCCGCCCAGCTCTTAGGAAACTGTGCAGTTATGAGAAGTTTTTGAACACTTTCAGCTACTTTAAAAGAAGTACTTAAAGGCAGCATCAGAGGATTAGAAAGACCTTGGAAAATTTTATGCTCTCCTGGCGCTAAACTTAAATTTACAACCTGACCTGTTAACTTTTGTGATTCCCTATCAATCACAACATTATTATTAACCTCTATTCCTGCTTCTTTGAGAATACCAGAGAAAGCTTGAGGTCTTGATTTTTTTAGATCTGGATCTATCGCAAGGAGAAAAGGTTTTTTTCCAAGAAATGATTTTAATCTTTCAACATCTTGGGTTTCAGTTGAGTTAAAACCTAAGGCCACATAACTATCACAGCTATCCAAAGGTTTATCAGTGGTTATAAGGTGATAACCTTCAAGTTCAATAAGTGATTTTAAGTAACTCCCCCCTGTTCGACCGGTATCGGCAGGTTCAACACCAGCAAAACCCTCTACCCAACAGAGATTTTTAGGTTGCACCCCAAGAAGAGAATTTGTTTTTTTGATCAATTCAATTTCGTTAAGATGATATCCAACTCGAGTTTGTTTTTTATATTCATAAAGATATGCCGGAACTTTTTTGATTCCCAATGTTTGAAGTAACGTTGGTCTTTGATCAGGCGAAAACATTTCAACTTTGATATTTGATTGAACGGCAGTAAAAAAAGTAAAAAAATCATTAATTTGCTGCCAGTTCTTTTTCTCAGCCAACACAGTAATTTTGAGAGGTTCCTTTACTTTCTTAAGGACCGCTTGTGTTGACTCTGAAACTTTATTGACCTTTTGCTCAGTCATGTCCCAAATAAAAGGATTTTGATAAGCGGTGTACCCTAATAAAGAAAAGAAAACTCCCACTAGGAAGATATTCATGACTTGATTGAATCGTTCCCCTATCCCTTTCCAAGGGGGTTTCCAACCACTTTTCGCCCATATCAGAAGTCCAAAAAAGAGAATAAATCCAAATAACGACCACTTAAAACTTGTGTACTGCTCAGGGAAAACCAGAACAAGAGCGCCCAAGCTATAAAGGAGAAGAAACCAAGCAATCAATACTAAGGTTTTCATGCGACTTCCCTCATTCGAAAAATTTTATGATTAAGAAACAGGAAAAAACCACAAACGAGGAAGTAATAACCAAGATCACTTGTGTTTATGACCCCTCTTGCGAGGTTTAGATAATGGGGAACAACAGAAATATAAAGAATTATCTTATGAATAATATAATTATCAGCGAATTGAGCAAAGCTTTGAAGAGAATTCAGAAGCACAAGTGTCGCCACATGAAGAAATGCCGCAATCATCGGAGATTTGTAAAAAACATTAGAAAGAAACACTCCAATTGAAATATAAATCATTAAATTAAATAGAATCCCTATCACCCCAGAGAAAAGATAAGTTTTTTCATAAAGACCTGAAAACCAGAAGATCATTAAATAAACGACTAAAGGTGAAAGGACTAATAGCACCGGAATAAATGCACTGAAAAACTTAGCACCAATAATATTCCAACGAGTGAACCTTGAGGTTAAAAGCAAAGTAATTGTTCCTTGTTGATACTCCTTCGCAAAAAGGCCCATACAAATAAGCGGGACAAGGAAAATAAGAACAAAATTTATATTATTAAAAAAGCCCATCACGACGAACATAACAGGATCAATCTGATCGGCTTTCCCTAATTCTAATACATGAAAATATTGTCCAAGGAGATTTAAAAAAGTGATTCCTGATAGTACACTAAAAGCTGCGGCGAGAATAAAAACCAGATGATGAGAGAGATAACTTTTAATCTCTTTATTGATAAGAGTTTTCATGTTTTCCCTTCAACGTTTTTAAATAAACTTGTTCTAAGTTAATATCTTTCCAGTGGGCATCAATGATTCCAAAAGACTTTTCTCCCAAGTACTGAAAAAGCTCAGACTTCTCTTGGTCATTAAGATCACCCTGAAATTGCCAATAGTGATTTTCTTGTCCAAGAAACTGTAATTGAAAACGTTGGTTTATCTCTTCGATTTGTTCAGAACTAATGGGTCTTTGGGTTTTTACAAGAAACTGCTTATCACCTGAGAAAAGATTCTGGAGTTCTTCAATCGATTGTGTGAGTAGGATTTCCCCTTCATTGATGATCGACACACGATCACAGAGTAATTGAACTTCGGTTAAAAGATGGCTTGAAAGAAAGACCGTACAGTTTTCAGCTGCTTTTTTTATCAGCTTCCTTACTCTTACAATATTCTCTGGATCGAGACCTAAGGTCGGCTCATCCAAGATCACAAACTCTGGGTTCCCAATAAAAGCTTGAGCAAGGGCCACTTTTTGCTTATTCCCTCTTGAGTAATTTTTAATGAGACGCCCTTTCAAATCTTGAAGTTCAAAGTTTTTAATGAGCTCTATTAGATCTTTTTCAGGAAATTTTCCCGGATACTTTAATTGATAAACGAATTGAAAATACTCTTCTAAGGTCATATCCTCGTATAGCGGCGGA
>JAUHYH010000153.1 GCA_030426585.1 Bacteriovoracia bacterium | reverse complement strand
ATCCTCCTGTGTCCGCAAAAATTTTTTTTGATAGAAAGTATGAAATAAGGATAAGTGCTAGCGAGGTTAGGATTGAGGTCATACTCAAATCGTGATCAAGAAGCGTATAACGAGAAAGCATCCTAAAGAGCTCATGAAAAAAATAAGATATGAGGCCGGCAGAGACTCCCACCAGGATTATTCCTAATCCCACCTTATAGGTTTCTAATTTAGTTAACTCTTTAGTTTTCATTTATTGGCAACAAGCTATTTCTTAGTGATATATATCAGCCAGGGACAGATGGCCAGACGGTTTGGCCCTTACAACTTACTTACAGGTTATATTCCCAACTCGTTTCCAAGGAAATCTCTCGTTTTGAGCTGAGATTGAAAGCTTCGTAATTTGAGAATTTTCAAGTTTCAACTTTAAGAAATAAGTTCGGTCACCATGGTACTGGAAAGGTCCCATTGATTGGATGAACTTAGTTTGCTTATAGACGATGAGTCCATCTCCTGAACTTGAGATATTTTCAAGGAACTTTGTTTCATCAGAGAGATCAACCCTTAAAAATTGATTATCTTTACTTACGGTTACGGCGTACTTGCCTTCACCATCCATAAAAGAACTAAGGTCAGTGAGACTAACCTCACAACCTTTCAAAGTATTAGCTTTTAAAGCCTGAATAGCCGGTTCCGTAGATGCATTTGCTACTTGAAGAGAAAGCAATAGTAGTGCAATAATTCCAATCGTTTTCATAGGGCCTTAAGATAGCATGATTTTATATTGTGAGTGAAAAACTTGTAAAAATTATAGACAATGATAGGAGCAATATTTTTATCACGGCATATACTTGCAGCCTGTACTCCATTTATTAAACCGATAAGTCATATAGGAAAGAGAAGAAGTTACGAAAATGATTAAAAATGAAACTAAGTATGAAGTTTCTAAAAAATATATAGTACTAACTAAAACAAGCTGGAGGGAGACATAAAGGACGATTTTATACCTTCGAATGAA
Source organism: Bacteriovoracia bacterium (assembly GCA_030426585.1). GTDB lineage: Bacteria > Bdellovibrionota > Bacteriovoracia > Bacteriovoracales > Bacteriovoracaceae > JAUHYH01. The sequence goes on along the minus strand of JAUHYH010000153.1, from coordinate 5,299 downwards.
GGATATAATTCTTCTTCCTAAAATATGAGGTGATACCCAAGACTCGCTTTTGGCCAGGTATCTTTTATGTAATAGATCCATCGGTTTCATCTCCAAATACTGCCTCTGGTTTCGATTGGTGAACTCTGTTTAGCTTTACTCTTTCTAGTTGTTTTTTTATAGCATTCCGAGCGCTGTCTAGACTGTCTTTGTAGTTTTTAGTTTCTTTGCTTACAAAAAAACTTGTTGTCTTTGTTTTTAAAGCAATTTTACCCCGATAGTAGTTATTCTTAAGTTTATTCATACTTATCTTAAGATAAATAATTTGGGGGTATAAGTGATAAATATTTGCCTTGGTTAAATTAATTAAACTATTTTTTCTTTTCATTTTTTATCCTTTTAACCTTTGAAGGGGTGAGTAGAAAAACTCTACTCACCTTTATTTAGTAATGAGCAAGGTTAGTTATCGCAAATAGATAAAAGTCCTTGCTTCTCTTAAGCAATTTTTTACCTCTTAGGCTGCAGGTAAAATCAAATTCCCAAATTCATCAACCCTTTTCGCTCTAGGAGAGGTGAATCCATGAAGGAGGCGGCTGATTTTTTTTACAATAATTCTCCTTTCTTCGCTTCCATTTGTAGAAATATCACCGCATATTCTGACTTTTTGGTTGAGGAAAGGGGTAAATTTTTTTATACCGGAACCATGCTCCAAAAGAATATCTTCATCCTCTTGGGTGTAGAGGCTTGATTGATTTACATGGTCTAATCGATCCCATCCTGCGGCAACTAATGTTCCCTCGAAAACTTGGTTCTTTTTTAGCATCTTATTCTCCTTGTTTAGAGATTCTCTTATTTGATCTTTAAACTCCCGCATCAGTTTTCTTGCCATCCGGTGCTCACCAAAAAGCTCTAGATACTCAATCGTTTCGAGCACAGACTTTTCGTTTAATGGATTCATCTCTACCTCCAAACTAACTCGGTTTTTTTGTTAAGCTATTTTGAGGTCGAATAATGTCACTCTTTTTAGGGGAGGTATAATATATAGTTACTATGAAATAGATAGGTTCATACGATGTAATAACCCTAAAAAAGAACTAACTATATTTTTAATTACTTTCATTCGTAATAGAGGTATATATGGCGGGTCTGAGCTTTATTATAGCTCATTTTCGCAATTTTTCCTGACTTACTAATTGAGCCTAGAGACCACTTAATTATTAATTTTTTGAAAACAAGGGGACTGTTATTACTCTTTTAAAAGAAAAAGGATTTATCATTAACCTTTCAAAGAAAGAAGGTGCTGCTATCAGTTCAATTATAATTAGTAGGAACCTTCTTTTAATTACAGCTTTGATTTTGTTAAGTTTTTGTAGCTCAAACCGTCGTGAGAAAAAACAGTTTGTAAACAATCCTGTCATTAGTTATTTACCTTTCTTGTGTGTTGCAATTTTTCTCTAGTCATTTCTATACATTCTCCGAAGCGATTTTTGATTCTTATAACGACTATCCTTTGCTTTGGTTGTAACAGAGGAAATATTTCTCTGCCGATAAGAATGCTTCTTTTTGTACTTCCTATTTTTATATTTCTTCTGCTTTCGTTTTAGCTTCTTTTTGCGATCATTAAGATCAATAGAAGATTCACTCATCAAAGAGTGTCTCGATTCTGACCTTCTAAAAAACTTTAAATCAATATAAAAGAAACTGAAAACACCAGCGATTAAAATCACGAGTGATCTCATGGAATACCTCAAACTTAAAAGTTAATAGAGTTAGATTAAATAAGTTTGAATGTATTCATGGAATTCACCTTACGAGAAAATGTTCAATAGATTTTTTTAAGAATGTCAGGTGACTAGATATTCATGATGCCTAAATCATAGCATAAAAAGGGCCTCATTTCTATTGCGATTCAGCTCGAAGTTCTTAGGGGCTAATGGGGTTATGCCTGTTTTTCTTTGCACTTTCGATTGTTTCAGAGAGGGCATAACCCTTTAAAAATTCGTTGAAAACAAATCATTTTCGATTGTACTTGCTGTACGAGCCTTATTCTTAATAGATGAAAGGTTTTGCTTACTGGATCGGATTAGGGTCAATCATATTGTTAATGAGTTGTAAGCAAAGCGCTAAGCTAGGTAGTTCCCTCACAAGTCTCCGCTCACCTGATATTAATAAAAATTCAGAGCCTGCACGCCCAGAAGAAGAATCAACGAACACGGATGAGCTGATTATTGGAGGACTTTCGCCTGCTTCCCAAGGGGATAATTGTGATGGGTCCTTCTGGGGATTTGATGATCCTTTGATGAAGTATCAATGGCATCTTTGTAATAGTGCTCAAGATATCCCTGGTTTTTCTGTTCCAGGAGAGGTTGCACAAGACGGTCGGTTCCTTGCCTCATTTATGAAGTACTCTGGTGAAGGAATCACGATTAAGGTGACAGACTCAGGACTTGAAAGAACTCATGAAGACATTACTGATAATGATAGCGGAATGGGGAAGGACTTTTGCGAAAACGCAGGAGCCGATCATGACTCAGACCCTGTTGTGAAGCATGAGCATGGGACGATGGTTAGTGGAATCATTGCAGCCCGAGGAAAGAATAATATTGGGATGGCAGGAATTCTTCATCAAGCAAAAATAACGGCTGATAATTTAATTAGTGAATGCCAACGAGGTGATACTCAAACAAAATTTACGAATGCAATAACTTTTGATGCCGATATTTGGAACGGAAGTTATGGATATGCCTGTGACTCTGGTTGGGTTCCAAGAAATGAAAACCCAATGACCTATCAAGCGTTCACTTTGGGGGCAACAAACAATAATACTGTTTACGTCAAAGCGAATGGTAATGACCGTTCGAATTGTCGGCCTAATGGTAATGCTGATCCTGAGAACACTCATCCCTACGTTCTTTCAATTGCGGCCGTCGATAATAAAGGGGAAACAACTAGTTATTCATCCCAAGGTGCGAACCTCGCGCTTTCTGGTTTTGCAGGATACGGGTTTGATGATAATCCCGGAATTTGTACGACTCTGACTAATGGAAATTATACTTGTGGGATGAATGGGACTTCTGCTGCAGCTCCTTTTGTTTCGGGTATTGCAGGACTCGTTAAAGAAGCCAATCCGAATTTAAAGTTTATCGATATTCATTCGATTCTCATGAGGACAGCGAGAAAAACAAAAGATCAAGACTATATCGCTAACGATGCGGGCTATGAGCATAGTTGGAATGCTGGTTTTGGTTTAGTTGATTCGGACGCTGCTATTAAGCTTGCTGAGACTTATCAAAATTACTTGGAAATACCGGTTCGGTATAGTGAGAGTAAAAATAATGACAATCTTCTTAGTGTTAATAATCAAGTGAGTTTTACCGCCGACAATTGTGGGACTCAAACCTTAAGCATTCCTCAAGACTTTCAAATCTTTGCCATGGAGTTAGGTTTTAATATTGAAGTTAACACGGATGTGAGAGATCTTGAAATTTTCATTCGAACACCAGGAGGGAAGAGATTTCCTTTAAATCGAACCTCAAATGAAGACTTCATCAACATTATCGGTCAAAGAGAAGCAAATAACCTTGGGAGTGCTCTTTCTGTAAATCAAGTCATTATGTCGAAGCAATTTTTTGGAATGGAAGCAAAAGGGGATTGGATTCTTGAGGCTTGTAACACGGAAGGTACTTTTAATAGTGTCCAAGTTGAGATTATCGGTTGGAATAATAACGTCATTCCAAAGAAGTAAAATATGCAAAAGAAAATTATTATTTTTAGTCTTAGTTTTATTGCCTTAGGCCTCTTGTTTCTTCAACCTGAAGAGAACTTAAGCCAAAACATTGAGTCTAAAGAAAAGAAACTTGAAACTCATTTGAGTCATTATAAGAAAGTCGTTGATAAAAATATCCCTAATATTAAAAGTAATAGAGGACCCGCATCGATTAAGGAAATTAGACCTCAACAAAGAAAAATTAGTTCTTATGCTCCTTTGCAAGAGCAAATGGAGCGTTTCCAGTTTAAAGGAGAGGACCTTCATAGAATTAACGGTGAAGAATTTTTTATGAAAGGAAGTTACCAAATGGTTCCTCTTATTGAAAATATCCCTGAATCGAGCGAACCTTTGGAAGACCTCTATCTTAAACGGATGGGATTCCAACTTGTAAAAAATTTAGGCCAAGGATCAAAAGGCTTTGGGACTCAATATTTAGGAGTGAGAAAGAACTCTGGCAAAGAGGTCGTTATTACGGGGGATCTTTTAATCGAGTATCGAAATCGAACACAAGCAGCTGAGGACTTAAGTGGTTATGAAGCTATCCGATACAAAAGGGATCAGGATATTAATCCCATTATGCCTTTTATGGTTTTTCAAGTGAATGACCTTCCCAACAATCTTGATATTTGCAAAGAGCTTAAGAAGATTGATTCAATCAAAAACTGTAACTTTGAAATTGTTTCTGGAAGAGTTTCAGCAAACTAAAAATCGTACCTAAGAACCACATAGGGTTCAAGGATTGTATCTTCTCGATCAATAGGTGCTCCAGTGTCTGTTTCATCATACTCAAATGTTTTATAAGTTATTTGAGGGCCGACAGAAAGAGCTCCAGTCAGTTTAAATAGATAACCAACGTCGAACTGGAAGCCTGTTCCTTCTAGGACTGTTGCTCCTCCAGCTTCAAACTCTGAAGAGAAGAAATACGATAAATGAGCATACCCATTTGCCCCATTATAACCAATGGTAGGTCCATAAGAAGTTCTAGTATAAATGGGACCAGTATTACTCTGATCTTCTGTCGCATAAATGAGACCGTAATAAAGTTTTCCGTCTTCGATCCCCAACTTGAAATCCCAGTTAAGTTGAGTCGTCTCAACGCCATTTGTTTCAGAGGTTTTCCGATACAGTGAAAGATAAGCTTGAGTATTAGCAAGGGCATTAAACGCAAATGTCATAAGGATTGTGATTAGTATTTTCATAATCAAAGGCTAACAGGAGAAAAAAAGGGAGGCAAATAGAAAAGACGAGACCTCGATACCGAAGTCTCGCCGTATACAATTATCGGCAATAGATGCTGACGTTTTGGATAAGATTGATTTCTTTGTTTAGTTCAGAATACTCATATTCAAGTTCTGCAATTTTAGCTTTGAAAAGCCCGTTTCCTCGCGAACTTTCCCCTGGGTAGATGGCAACTGTATATTTCTTTTTTTCTGAGCAGATTTTGTAATTGTAGTTGTCATTTCCGTACTCGGAATCATCAAGATTGATTCCACTCTGGCACTCTCTGTCGGCAACATTAACAATGACACTATTTGAAATTTCAGCATCATT
>JAUHYH010000285.1 GCA_030426585.1 Bacteriovoracia bacterium | reverse complement strand
TACCGAGAGATGTTTTCGGCGACAATAATGGCATCATCCACAACAATACCGAGAACAATGATAATCCCCGCCAATGTCATATTATTAACAGTGTAACCGACAATACTCGCAATAATTAAGGTGAAGGCCATACTGAAAGGAATTCCCATGGCCACCCAAAATCCCGATTTCGCATCAAGAAAAATCAGGAGAACAAAAACGATCAAAGCAAAACCGATAAGACCATTTGAAGCAATGATATCAAGCCTATTTGTTACATCATAGGACTCATCATCCATGATCACGATTCCAACAGGTGAATCTTTATTAGAACGCTTGAATTTTTCGATAAAATTCATCACAACATTTTTAGCCGTAAGAATATCTGTTGAAACACTCTTTTTAATATTGAGAAAAAGTCCTTCATGCCCATTGACTTTAAAAATTGAAGTCGAACGTTCAAAACCATTATTAATGGTTGCGATATCACCCAAACGAACATTTTTCTCTTCGTAATTACCTCTTAAAATTAGACCTTGGAGACTGTTTACATCTTCAAGTTCATTGAGGGCCGTCACTTTACTCTCTCCTCTATCTTGCATCGAACCGACAGGAACACGAATATTATTGGCTTGGATTTGATCTTTGATTTCACTTAAAGAGAACTCAAGTCGACGATTATTTTTGGGGTCAATCAGAATTTGAAGCTCTGGTTTTCGATAATGGGAACGGTCAATTGAGCTAATCTGATTCATGGCCAAGAGCTGATTCTCAAAACTGAGAACATATTCTTGAAGTTCTCTTCTCGATTCAACATCTAAGAACTCTTTTTCTTTATGATAAATTCCGATGTCCATGATGGCCTTCTCAGAACTTTTAAACTGCCTTATGTTTGGAAGATCTCTTACTTCACTTGGCAGGTCAGTTCTAAGAACAGCATCTTTAACATCTTGAACAACTTCTTCAATATTTGGGTAATCATCATCAATCGTAATTCTTATGGAACTCATCCCTACACTTGATGTCGTGACCACTTCTTCAAGCCCGACAACCCCTTTAAGCTCATCCTCTAAAGGTTTTGTAACAAAGAGTTCAACATCTTCAGCCGGTGCACCAGGATAAATAGTAGAGACTCGAATCCAGTTACTTTCAAATTCAGGCATTTCTTCTTTACCGATATTCATCCAAGAAAAAAGTGCCAGGATGATTACACCAAAGAAAAAGACATTAGAAATGAGATGCCTTTCGGCGAAGTACTTAATGAGACGAATCATTCTTTAATTATAAAGGATTTCTGAACTAATGGGAGGTTATCTAAGTAAAACTCTGGTAAAGAAAAAAGAAAACACTCCAATAAAGG
>JAUHYH010000152.1 GCA_030426585.1 Bacteriovoracia bacterium | reverse complement strand
ATTTTAACTCTTTTCACTTTCCATACTTTTGCCGGGAGCGGAATTTTAACTGAACTCTTCCATCAAAAACCCATTACCGTGGATCAGAATACAGAAAGTGAGTAGGTTACTACTCATTTAGCCCTGCCCTTCCCCAAAAAAAACGAGCCTTGAATGGACTAACCCTTCAAGGCTTGTTTTAATTCCAGTGAATGTTTGCACCTTATTTTATCGCGCTCATTTTAAGATTTATTCCACTCCTTGAGTCCTACCAAGGAACAACTTACGTTGTTTTATATACCTTATTTATTTTTGTAGTTTTTTATTTTAGATCAAAATTTTTATTTATTAAGAAGAGCTTCATCGTTCATTTTTCTTTAGCCTCTTGCCTTCTTATTGGAACAACACCCTTCCTCGAGAACGACCAGTATCGATACCTCTGGGAAGGGAAGCTTATTGCTGCAGGAGAGAACCCTTATTTCAAAAGCCCCTCAGATCCTTCATTGAATTCGATTAATTTCCCAGAAAGAAATAAAATTGCTTATAACAAGATTGCTGGTCTCTATCCCCCCCTTGCTCTGGGGTTTTTCTCCCTTTTTTCTTCACTGAAATATGACCAAGCAATGATTCTCCTTCAAATCATTCACCTCTTATTATGCTTAGTTTTACTCCAAGTTCTAAGCCGCTTTACTGTTTTTGATTTTAGGGTTCTATGGATTATCCCTTTTCTCATGAAAGAGTATGTTCAAGCGGTCCATATCGACCTGCTCGCTTTTATCCCTTTCGCCTTCTTTTTAGTTACAAAAAACAGGTGGGGAAAAGAGATTCTTTATTGGCTAAGTATCTGGCTTAAGTGGCTTCCTCTTGCCTTACTCCCGGCACGATTTATTAAACTTGCGAAGAAAAAAGATCTCGTTCCATTTTTAACTGTTGGAAGCATCGCTGGTTTTGTCCTTTTACTCACTTTTCTTTTCTTATTTAAACTTAAACCGGGTGAGTATAGTGGTCCTTATGCCTTCTCATTCTTTTGGAAATGGAATGCAGGGCTCTATCAATTTTTACTTTCAAGCTTCTCATTTAAACATATCACCATTAAAAGTATTTGCTTAATCGTTTTCTGTCTCTTCTATTGCTTCTATCTCTGGCGAAGTCATTTTAAAGTGCAAGCATTAACACTTTATATTTTTAGTGCTCTCTTTTTTACCGCCCATGTTTATAACGCGTGGTATGGACTTTGGATTCTAATCCCCGCTTTATCTCTTAGAAATAACTACCTACTTCTCTATTCAATTTCTGCTTACACCTCTTACTTACTTTACGATTTCGAGAACTGGGAGTTTATCTGCTCACTGCTTACCCATATTTGGTTTCTTCTCGGTCTTAAACAGCTCTTTAAAGATTCTATGACGAGACGCAAGGTTTTCTAATTTCTTGCGATTAGGTCTCCAAAATGGGAAAACTTTCTCGATGAAATTTTTATTTTTCCTTCTTTTTATCTCTAGTTCCTATGGGGCGAAACTTTCACCTTCATTGCTTATTTTTCATGAATGGGATCTCAATGCTTGCCCCCAAAGAATAAAGAAAATTTTAGACCTTAAAACTGAAGGCCTTCAGGTACTCATTAGTGGCCATCATGAATCAAACGAAAACAAAACCGTTACCAAGTATAAATACTTTTCAGATACTGGTCGTTATATCGATCTTAACAAAGAAGTTCTTTTAACCTTTAAGCAAAAGGTAAAAAAATGTTTGGAGCTAATTCCAGATGAAACCAAATTAGCGATAACTCTTCATATAAACGATTCTCGATCAACGGGTTATTGGAGAAATTTCATCATCTTTGATCCACTCGATAAAAAACAAGGTTACTCCTATTTTGATTTTCTTATAAAACCCGTCGTCGATGTTCTTAGTGAACTTAAAAAGAAAAATATTAATATCTCACTCCAAGGTGAAATGGGCGCCACTATTTTTGCTTATCCTGAAAGCTATCTCGCGATTATTAAGAGACTCAAAAGAGATCAACCTCTCTGGCAATTTGGTATCAGTTTAAACTTCAATGAAATCAATGGAGGCATCAGGCTTTCAAAATATAAAAAGATGCAAGAACTTTTAAACAGTCTCGACTTCTTTGGTTTTTCTGCTTACCAACCATTTGCCCCCAATTCGATCTATTATCATTTCAATAATTCGGGTGCTAATTTTCTTAAACAGCTCCAAGCTCATCGAGTGGTTTTGCCAAAGACAACACCGCTACACTTCCGGGAAGTGGGAATAGGAGGAGGGAATTGGAAAAATGATGGCTGGAGTCCAGCAACCAATCCCTATGAAGCCTCTGCAAATCCCTATGCGGGACTTTATGAGCCAAAGAACAATCCCTGGAATGATTCCACAATGAAGAAGTTTCGTTATAAGTATCATAAAGAACTTATCCGTTTCCTAAAAAGCTCAGAGTTAAGAACAATAAACCCTGTCACAGAAGCTTTTCTTTGGAATACCGGCTCGTGGGATCCTCTGAATCTTTATCCTGGATCAGAACCTTTTAAAGACCTTTCCATTATCGATGAAATTATTCGTCAATAATTGAAATCCACTGCAAAAGATTCTCTTCTAGCAAAGATCTTTTTTTATTTTGATAATACCTTTTTAATTTTAGAAGATCGTCATAATGGTCAATATCAAAGCTTTCTTCTAGAAGTGTGACGTTATGAAGCTGAGACATTAGCTGGTTGAGAGTCTCGTTGGTTGAATATTGAATCGATTTAAAAATTGCTGGATCAAATTTTTGAGTTGAACCAAAAAGATAAAATCCCCCATCTTGAGCAGGTCCGATGACAACTTCCGAATGATCAAGCTCTATAAAAGCTTCCTTGATAATATCGTTTCCGATCTGGGGCGCATCCGAACCGATCACGACAATTTTCTGGTAGTCCTTTTGAAGTTGAGACCACGCATTAAATAGCTTCCCTCCTAAGCCTTTCCCTGTTTGAAGAATATATGAATCTCCCTCAAACAAAGAACTCCGAGGTTTTTCTGAGAATGCCCAGAGCAAATCATATGTTCCACTCTCTTTAAATTTTTCTCTGAGAATCTTTAAAAACTTTCTATTAAGCTCGATAACCCAATCCTTATCAAGCTTTTCTTGTAACCGTGTTTTGGAGCGAACATCATCGGGAAGTTTTGTAAAAATTAATAAGAGGTTATTCTTCATATTTTGAGTTTAGGTTAAGCTCTTTCTCGTACTCTTGATTCATCTCTTCATGGTCTTTTCTAAAATAAAAATTCCATTTCAGTTTTTGATTTAAAAGACTTTGTTTCCAAAACCCATTATTCGAGAACCTCACCGCAGAAGTTACAGAACAAAAAGGTAATTTTTGAGGAAAACCGACTCGATTCATTCTCTGACAAAATACCGTGTCTTCAAAAATATCAACTTCCGGAAAACTTCCGGCCTTAAGAACGAGTGGTTTTTGAGCAAAAAGACAGTGGTCTAAATAATAAATCCCATTAACTCGGCCTCGGATATTATTTGAATACCATGATGTAAACCGAAGCCCCCAGTGGTCCTTATCAAACTGGTGATGAAAGGCGCCCCATTGAAGTTCTTCAGAATTATCGACTAAAAAATCAATTCCCTCAGGGTCAAGCACACTTCGAGGATGGTGAAAAAGCAGTAAAGAGGATTCCGCTAATGGAATTCCTGCATTGAGTCGACTACCCCGAGACTGGGTTTTAACGATTCTCACCTCAGCGAGCTCGAAAGATTTATCTTCGGGCTCAGAACTGATAACTATATGCTGAAGAAATTCTGGTTTTTTACAGTTTGCGTTGTAACTTTTTATCGCCTTCTCTACGAATACATCAGTGTGAAGCGATTGAACCGGGTAAATGATTGAGAGTCTTTTCATGAAACTTATCCTAAAAGAACTGTAACAAAAAATCGAGGAGAAGAATGAAGCTCGTCCTTTCCATTATTCTTAGTCTACTTGCCTCGTGCAATTATCAAAATGATCCATTGGTTTCAAATACTGGAAGCCTTAGGAATGCGCCGACAATCGAAAGAAGAGATTTTGAAAGAAGCTTTGAGAGATATCTTGAACTCTTTGTGGTCGACAACCCTGCTGAAGAAGAGCTTGATACCCTCGTGCGCTATCGGGCCATGTACGAACTCACCTTCTCTGAAACAGATGAAGGTGATGAATATAGAGAACTTGTTTCAGTTATTGAGGACTACTTCGCCGGCCTTAACTACCTTTCACTTAGTAACGAAGAAAAAAAAGCTCACCTTATTAACGCTTATAATTTTTTTGTCATGGACTATATGGCGCGGAACTATCCTACAGTCACTAATATTTTGGAGGCCCCTGAGAATGTTTTCCAGAACGTGCCCTTCCAATTTGCTAACCAACTCGTCTCACTTGATCATCTTGAAAAAAACCTTCTCTACCAACTCATGACCTATGAGGCAGGATCCGCTACAAATACAGTAATTAACCTCAACCAGTCAGCGCAAGTGCCTCTTGCGACTAAGATCGATGCTCGTTTTCACTTCGCAGTCATTTGTGGGGCCAAGGGCTGCCCCATCTTAAATCCTGAAATGTATTATGGTGACCGCCTAGACCAGCAACTCACAAAAATCACAAAAGCAGGCTTAAGACTCAAAAGAAACTATGACCAATCTTCAGGCCAACTCAAGCTCACCCAACTCTTTAATTGGTATCAAAATGATTTCAATCATCACGCAGAGAATGCTTCCGACTTGAGACTTAATTCTTATTATGAGTTCCTAGACCTCTATTCTAACACTCCAGCTTTAAGAGTCACTCCAACTTGGATTCCCTATAATTGGGAAAGAAACGGGATTGATGAATGAAGTTTTTAATCTTTTTAATTCTTTCCCCCACCCTTTTTGCCAAACCCACGAGTGTCATCAAAAGTGATGAGGATTCCTTTCGCCCGAAAAACCTTAAGAAATTCGACATCCAATTACAAAGTTCATTTCAAACGAACCCAGGAAAAGTCGACCAAGACCTTGCAGAATCAAGAGGATTTGACAGCAGGAATATCCGAAGTGAGTCAATAGGAATCAATCTTGAAACAAAATGGTTATTTAAACCTGCCAAGAAACTTATTCTCCTTGATACTTTTTCTATTAACACTCTCTTCTATTCCTCTCAAGCAGACAGACTTCCTTTCAAAGACCAAATTGAAGTGACCAATGATCTTGTTGGTGTCTATATCCTTAATAAAAAGAACCAACTCGGAAATCTCTTGAGGACCACTTTTAATCAAGGAAATTCCTTTCAAATTTCAGATCGTCCTAGCATTCAGGAACTCAATCAAACTCATTATATGATTCAAGATGTGATGTTCTACCAATACAAATTTAATAAAACATTCAGCTCAAGGTTAAACTTAGGTGGTAAACTCACTGACTATGAAGACTCTTACTCCTCTTTTACTGGAGCTTCCGGTGAACAGAATGATCATCTTGCTGCAATCATCTCTATCGACAACCAATTTAAGATAAATAAAAGAGTTAACCTAAAACTTCCTCTAAGCTATCGAAGAGAGATTTATAAGAACCGGATCGCTTTAACTTCTGAAGGGGCCTTTAATACCACTTCTCCTGTTAAAGAGAGAGATACTTTAGAGGTCTATGAGATAGGAGCAGCTGTTGAAATTTACTTTCCTGAGTTCCAAGTCACATCATCACTTACGAGAGTTCAACAAAATGACCTGGTCTCCGGTGGTAGAGATTTTCAAGGGCTTAGGGCAGGCCTTGAGTTAGCAACACAAATCGACCTTTTAGAACTGAAAGGAACTTTAGCCTTTAATGATTTCGACTACCAGTCCGCTTTGGTGAATCCCTCGGACCCAAATAGTGAGAACTGGGAGGATAAGGGTTACACCCTTGGCTTCGGAGCTAAATACCCAGTTAGCGAAAAAATGCAATTACAACTTTCCGCCCAAAAAGAAGTTGCCGAAGATAACTTCTTTGCAGGAAAATTTGATAACGATATCTATCAATTAGGAATTGAATACCGACTTTAAAAGGAAATTTATGAAATACCTTGGACTTCTTTTATTATTCATCTCGATCAATAGCTTTGCTTCCAGTGGCGGAGGTGGTGGGGCCGCTGGTGGCTCAGGGATGGATTCGGATGATTTTTCAGAGGCCATTGAAACAGCTTCTGAAAAAGCGATGAAAGATCCATCCACACCACAACTACTGTGGTTTAAAACCATTAAAGGTAAAGGTGTGGAAAAAACGGAAAAGTCCTCTTCTGGAGGACATGGGTTTCCACTAAAGAAAGCGCAAGAACTTTCTG
>JAUHYH010000151.1 GCA_030426585.1 Bacteriovoracia bacterium | reverse complement strand
ATTCAGAACGCTTGTCTTTATAGGAATAGAAGAAGCTCTGGTTGATGAATCAATGCTCAGCAAAGAAGAATTAAAATATTATCGTTGGTACCAATCTGAATGTAGCAAAAGAAAGCGAACCTTTTAAAGTTCGCTTTCGATGGCCATTGATAAGAGTTGTGTAAGTTTCTCTAGATTCTCAAGAGTAATGTTGTGGAAAAGAGCAATTCGAAATTGGTTCTTTCCAAGTTTTCTATAAGCATCGATATCAATAACGACACCCATTTCTCTTAGTTTTTTTGTGAGGTCCCCAACCGGAATTGACTCGTCAACGTTGATCGTTGCGACAGATCGAGACCTAAAGTCGTGATCTGCAATATAACATTCAAGATAAGGTTTCTCAGACGCCCAGCCATAGATATGTTGCGCTTTAGCTTCCGCCATTTCACAAACTTTATCTTCTCCGAGTTCATTCATAAGTTTGACTTGTTCATTAAGGAGGAAAAGGTTCGCTAAAGACGGAGTATTATAAGTTTGGTTTTTACTAGAGTTATCAATCGCTAGATTCCAGTCCATAATGACGGGAACATACCGACTTTTATCTTCTTGGATTTTGAGAACTCTTTCTTTGGCCTTCGGAGAAAGAAAGCCGACATAAAGCCCTCCTTCTGCCGCAAATACTTTTTGCGGAGAGAAGTAGTAATAGTCGATTTTACTAATATCAACTTTAATTTGACCTGCTCCTGATGTGGCATCCATTGAAAGAAGAGTGTCTGCTGATGAGGGAACATCTGGGATTGTCGTCATTTGAACACCCGTTGATGTCTCGTTAAGCGTTAACGCAATAAGGTCATAACCTTCAACAAACTTAGGATGGATTCCTTGACCAAAATCAACTTCGTTTTGTTTGGCTTCAATCCAAGGGATATTTTTATGGGCCTTAAACCACTTTGAAGAAAACTCACCACAGACATTGTGATAAGAACTCTTTTTGGTCATTCCAAGACCAATCATATCCCAACTAAAGGTTGCACCACCGTTCCCGAGAACAACCTCATAGTCCGAGGGGAGATTAAAATATGATTTCAAACCTTCTTGAAGTTCTTTTACCAAATTCTTAACGCGAGCTTGTCTATGGCTGGTGCCTAGGAGCGTGTCACCCGTTTCAGCCAGCTTTTTAAGGTGCTTAGTGGGGACAAGAGAAGGACCACTCCCAAATCGAGGGTCTGAAGGAATAAGATCGCTAGGAATTTCGAGTTTTTCAAACATGGATGCTCCAAAGTGAAATAGTCAACTAAGAACGCTAAAAGTCCTTTGGCAAAAGGATAAACTATTTTTTAAACTAGGAAAATGGGTAGGACAATTATCTATCAATTATTCTTTTTAACAGGCTTTATGAGCTTGGTTTTCATAAATAGTTCTTATGGACAAGATAAAAACGTTGAGTACGAAGTGATTGATGTTGAAGGCGAAGTTCAAGAACAAGAAATTCCTGAAGAGGTCATCGTAGATTCTCCTGAGGTTGAAAGTACGGATAAGACTCGCCAAGAACAAATGGAAAAAGCTAATCAAGAACTTGAAGAGGTCATGAAGAAAAATTCTTCAGAAATTGTTGAGATTAAAGAAGAGCCTGAACCCCCTAGAGAAATTAAAGAAGAAGTCGTTGAAGTCAAAGCTCCCAAGGGAGACCCTCCTCGTTTTTATGATTTTCTTTTTGATGAGAGTGAAAAATCACTTTTTAAAACTGAAGCCAAATGGAAATATCTGTCTTTAGGTCTTGGGGGTGTTCTATATTTCCCGAATGCTTATCAGACGACATCAAACAGTGACAAAAAAAATCAAGACATTCAAACGGCCTTTGAAATTGGTCTTGAGTTTGGAGAAGTGAATCGTTGGAGTTTTATTCCTTATGTCGGTTTTGTTTTTCCTGAAAAAAGTGATGATGGTTTATTTACACAGTATCGGTATAACTTAGGGTTTGAAGGAGCTTATCGTTTCACTGAAAAATGGAGAGGGAAAATAGGAACAACAGTTCTTTTCACCACAATTAAAGGAGATGACACCAAGTCGATTGATTTAGGTGGCGGGCAAGGGACGTTTTTTACAAACTCTGGAGCAAGAACTTCAATTGTGAATACGATTGATCTCGGTCTTGAATATTGGATCAACAAGTTTTCTATTGCTTGGAGAAGCTCAATCGTTTCAGCTTTCGAATCGGAAAAACAAGATTATATCCATGGAATATTTCTGAGATATAATTTCTCCTTTCATAAGGACGAAAAATGAAATTATTTTTGTTAGTTTTCTTTTATTCACTTCATTCATACTCAGGAACATTCACGACAAATTCAGGAGCTTACTTCTCTGAAGATACTGTTCGCGTGACTGTTGCTTCAAATACCGATTGCACCAATGCAGGAGTTACAAAAGATGAATTGATCGGAATGATTGGCCCCGCGATCGATGATTATTGGAATACGGTTTCGACAAGTCGTCTTAAGTTAGAGAATGGAGGAGAGTTCCAGACTTCAGATAATAATTTTAATACTGCTCGGCTTTGTAATCCTGACACTGATGGAACTTGCCCTGATGATAGTACGATTATTCCAAGAGCGACTCATATTATTATTAGCTGTAATTCAAATACGGCAGACAATTTTCAAATGCCCTCTAATACTTATGCCATGGCCTTAAATAACCATACTAGTGGAAACAATATTAAAGGTTCGATTATTTTAATTAATAGCACGCCAAGTACTCCATTTTCATCACTCTCTTATGCCCAACAAGTTTCTGTTATTGCGCATGAGATTGGTCATGGAATTGGAATCGGGCATACTCCTAGTAATGCAAACTTAATGTATTATACTCCAACACCTCAAAGGTTTGCTCTCGGTGCCGATGATGCCATGGCCATGACTTATCTTTATCCAAAAAAAATTGATGGTTGTGGGATTTTATCCACTGAGAATGTTGATAATAATTTCTGGGGGAACTTTCTATTCAGTTTTCTATTTTTTATTGGAGCCGGAGTATTCTTCCAAAAACTCCTTCTTAAATTCCAAAAACCTGTCTTCTAAGATTGCTTGTCTTGCTCTTCTTGAAAGATCAACATACCAAGCAATATTATGTGTTGTGACGAGGATGGCTCCTAAAATTTCATTAGAGTCAAAGAGGTGCTTTACATAAGATCTTGTAAAGTTTGTACAAGTGTAACAAGAACAATTAGGCTCAAGCGGAAAAAAATCTCTTCGATAGTTTTGATGATTAATTCTGATTTTTCCTCGATTCGTAAAAACAGTTCCCCCTCTGGCAAACTTTGTCGGGATAATACAATCAGACATATCCACACCGTTTTCCCAAATCATAAGAAGGTCTTCAGGATTCCCTACACCCATCACGTAACGAGGTTTATCTTTAGGCATAAGAGGAGCGGTGTAGGAAACAATCTTCTCCATCCACTCAGGACCTTCTCCTACGGAAACTCCACCAATTGCATAGCCAGGAAGATCATGCTGACAAACTTCTTCAACACATTCTTTTCTATAATGATCATAGGTTGAGCCTTGAACAATCCCGAAAAGAGATTGCTTGGGATTAGTCCAAGCATCAATACATCGTTTTAACCAACGGTGGGTTCGATCAATTGAGTTTTTGGTATATTTTTCTGTCGCGGGATAAGGGATACATTCATCAAAGGCCATCATAATGTCAGAACCTAGGTTTTGCTGAATTCCAATTGAAGACTCTGGGCTTAAGAGAATCTTTTTTCCTTTGGGAGTCGTGAATTCCGCTCCTTCCTCTTTTATCGATTTTCTTTTAAGAGAGAAAACTTGAAATCCTCCTGAGTCAGTCAGGATGGGGCGGTTCCAGGCCATATACTTGTGAAGACCTCCAGCCTTATTGATCAGTTTAGAACCGGAATATCGTGTTCTTCAAGCACTTTAGGTTGTAGGGCCTTAATGGTGGCATGAGTTCCGACAGGCATGAAGATGGGAGTAGGAATATCACCATGAGGGGTTTTAATTATTCCTGCTCGGGCATTAGAGTTTTTATCCTGGTGAACCAGTTCAAAATTGAAATGTTCTTTATTTTCGCTTTTCACATCGCTCATATTCATTACCTTAATACTCTTCTAACTTAACCCTTCCGGGTCGTTAATGCTTTATCGCGGTATAAGCCATACAGCTTCAAAAGCATTGCCTACCGGAAGGGCTAATTTATTTGAGTATCGAGCTATGAGTATGCGATTTCTAGAGTTTTGGCAAAGGTTCAGCTTATTACAGAGTAAAAAGTTTATGGTTTTAGGGGCGATTCTTGCTCAGCTCGTTATGTCATGGGCCCTTAGTGGTCATGAAATCTGGGAAGTTGATGTCTTGAAGGTTTATGACGGAGATACGGTGCTTGTCAGCTATAAAGGTGAAAAATATCGAGTTCGCCTGCTTTATATAGATGCTCCAGAAAGTGATCAAACGGGGCTTAGAGAAAGCTTTAAGCTGACAAAAATCCATCAAGTAGGAGAGCTCGCGACAGGTTTTTTGAAGAAGCTTATTGGGAAAAATAAGATTGAGCTTAAAGTAAGAGGGAAAGACCGTTATGGGCGCTTGTTAGGGGTTCTCTATCTTAATGAGCGAAATCTAAACTATGAGATGGTGAAAGCGGGGATGGTTTTTCTTTATCGGGGGGCAGGGTTTAGAACACAACACAATAGAGAAATGTTTGAAGAAGCTTTAGCTTATGCGAAGAGAAATAAAAAAGGGTTTTGGAAATATGAAAAAATCCAAAACCCTTCTTCTTGGAGAAGATATAAAAAGAAAATTAAATAGCAACGCGGAAACCTAGACCGACACCGTGAGTGTTCTCTCCGATAACTCGGTCATATTGAAAATAAAGTTTCCCTTTCCAAATATTAAATTGAAGACCTGCAAAGTATCTTTGAAACATACTTTCTGGTTCTTGTTCTTGTCCAAGTGAAGCTTGAACTTCATAAGTCCCACTATTACCACCACTTGCGACTGTAATTGTTCCAGGTGCATTACCGTTACCACTGGCATCCCCAGCGTTTAAGTCGAGTCCAAGACCTCCATAGAAAGTGAAGAGATAAAGAACTTGGATTGCACTGGAAATTTCTAGAGGGATAGAAAACGTATCAACGTCAACATTTGCAGTAACGGTTGAGGTATAGCTTCCGGTGAAACCACTATCCGTTGCTGTTACGTTAAGTGTATCTGTTGCTGAAAGTTCCAGGCTAGATTTTTCAAAACCTGTATGAACATGAAGACCTTCCCATTTAAGAAGTCCAAGACCTACGATACTTCTTGGGGCCATCGCAAGCCAACGGATTTTCATACCAATTGATAAGGCATCAGCAGTCAAATCACTTTGATCCATTTCATATTTAAAGAAGTTAAAGAAAACGCTGAAACGATCAGCTCCCCACCATTTGTCTTTACCCCATTTCATAGCATCAGGAAGAACTCCTGCAAGGTTAACCCCAGCCATAAGTGAAGTTTGAAGACCGGCACCATTGGCATCATCAGCTTCCGTATCTCCCGAAAGAAGATCAGAGAGACTATTAGGTCCAAGGTTAACCCCAAGACCGAGACCAGCACCGACAATAAAGTATGAGAAGTTATTGGCGTAGTCAGAACCCGTCGATTTCCCTGAAACAATGGTACTGTCAGCTGAGTACTTTAAGTAATTTCCTGGTTCAATGTTTGAAAGTTCTGCATTCGCTTGGTTTTCAAGACTATCTAGAATTGTTGTTTCAACGCCTCCAGGAACCCCACCACCAGTTGTTGAGATGGCAGTTCTATTAATTGTAAAAAATGAAGTCGTCTGCCCGTAAGCAAAACTTGATGTAAGTAAAATCAGTGTTAAAAGTGATTTCATGCAACGTCCTTGTTAGAAAGAGTGAATTTTTTAGATGCCCTCATTGTAAGAAGAAAAATAAGGATTGCCATCTAATTTTTGTCTATAGAAATTTTATTGGTTAGTGTTGTACAATGGCACTCAACTATAAGGCTTAGGAGCTAATTATGAAGGTTTTAATAACTGGTGGTACAGGATTTGTTGGTTCTCAAATTGTTAAAAAGCTTCTCAATAGAGGAGATGAAGTAAATGTCCTGACACGTAACGTTCCTAGGGCCGCAATGAAGTTGGGAGCAGGACCAGATTATTTTAAGTGGGACCCTTTAAATGAAGCTGCTCCAGAAGAAGCTTTTAAAGGGGTTGATGCTGTCATTAATTTAATGGGTGAGAATATTTCTGATGGCCGTTGGGACGATGCTCATAAAAAAAGAATTTATGATTCACGAATTATCGGAACTCAGAATTTAGTAACGACATTAAATAATTCCTCAGTAAAAAGTTTTATTTCGACCT
>JAUHYH010000284.1 GCA_030426585.1 Bacteriovoracia bacterium | reverse complement strand
ATAATCACATACTTTTTTCTTGATATAATCATCGTGTTTTTTATTCTTGACAGGGTTGTCGCTGAACGTCTCCTGCATAATATTTCCAAAGATTCCAGCCCTCTGCTCATCCGTCTTGAACTCTTTTCCCTGGAACTTAATTGTTGGATAGCTGGCACAGCACTTACGAGACCTTGTTTGGTTGATCTTATTCCAAAAAGGTTTACTCGAAATGACATTTTTGCCTAGCTTTTCCAAAAACCGTTCCCAGGCAAGAGAGCGACATTCTATTATTTTAACTTTAATGAGATTACTCAGCCTGTTAAAGTCAGGCTTGAGGTAATCGAACTTGCCCTTATTTTTCTTGCTAAAAATTTTCTGCTTCAGTCTATGTCGCTCACTTATGAGATCAAGAACGGGTTTGGGCAAAGGGTTTCTCCATGAATTAGTTTTAACTGTAGGAATGGCAGCGTGAGCAGCTTCAAGAACTGATTTAACAAAGAAATCATTTAAGCTTTCAATATCCAGATTACTTTCTAGAAAGTGTTCATTATTCTGGGCAATTTCATTAAGCTTTTCTTTAAAAAGCTCCCAATTTGCTTTGTTGAAGTTTAACCTCGGCTTTCCAACGTCCCTTTTCACAGGGCTGTAAGAGAAGTCAAGGACCGTTTCAACAGGCTTGTGGTCACTGCAGAGAAGGCTATTATCAAGTACTTTGTAACTCAACTTTTTGCTCCCAATGCTGTTAGAACATATGAATAGATCTAAGATTTCCGAGTATTGGGTATCACTGTAAGAGTGAAAAGTTGGAGTATAATCATTATCATTTAGAGATATTATGTTATGGGTAAGAAAAACCTCATCAAGTATTCTGCCACTGCTGTTTAACGTATGGCAACCTACTGCTTCAGTTTTAGCATTTAGATCACCACATATAACATAATTCTCTTTTGATTCATCAAGTACATCCCATATGGCATAGGATAACTCCCTATCCGGGGGATTATAGTATGATATAGCTAAAAATTCCTTATTCCTACAGTTAATCCTAACAGCCACTAGTTCCAAGTCTAGAGAGGAAAGAATACGAGATTCGGAGAAGGGAATGTCATCTCTAATGAGTAGAGCGACGCCTCCACCAAAATTCCCCCTCTCCAGTCTGGTTTTGAAGACAGATGAGTAGCCATTGAATCTCAGTAAGAGATTCGCATTCTGTTCGTCCATCTTCAACTCATTCAATGAGAGGATTGTTGGTTTTTCTGCAATAAGAAACTGTTCTACGAGTTTCATTTTATTTTTTAATCCATTGCAGTTCCAGTGTATGATTTTAAGTGGATTGTACATTTTAAATATAATAATAAAATAAAAATATAA
>JAUHYH010000150.1 GCA_030426585.1 Bacteriovoracia bacterium | reverse complement strand
CGGTCAAAGAGTTTAGTCCCGAAAAACTCCTCGAGGAGCCTCAATTGATCACTAATGGTAGGCTGAGTTACGTGTAGTCGTTCAGAGGCTTCTTTGATTGATCCCGTTTTTGCGACCGTGTAGAAGTAAAAAAGATGATTCAAGTTGATCCTATCCACACCTAATTATAGTTAGGAAAAACCTTATCGAGCAAGCAAAAAAAACGATTATTATTAAATTAAGATCAGCAATAAAATCTCGATAGGTACTTGTCCCTAAGGGGGAAGGAGCTAGGATGAAGAAAACAACCTTTAATAAAGTCTTTTTTATTTCTGTGTTGTTTTTCGCATTTTTATCTCTTCATGGCAATGCTGGAAATCATGAAGAAAAGCGTGCTCAAACTCTTAAGGGAAAAAACTCTCTTGTAGAGATAAAATTAAAAGATGAATAAGTAGCCTTTAGCTTTGATAAGGAGAAGTAAAATGGTTAAAAAATTAATGGTTCTTTTATTGTTGGTTGGTTATGTTGGTGCTGGATACTCTGATGATTCAGAGATCGTATCAGATGACATTGTTACAATCGATGACTCTGGGTCCTCATCCGAGGACGTTGCTTCTGGCTCTGATCTAGAAGACTTATAATTAATCTGTATCGGAGAGGCTGGTTCTCAGCCTCTCTTTAATTCTTAAATATCCTTCAAGCTTAATAATGTTTCAAAAGTAATGTGAAAGGGAGTCTCTGAAGTTCTCTCACGCTGAATTTTCTTAATCACAGCGGGAACAACCTTATTCCTGATCTTCAAGACCACATGATTTTTCTTGCCCCTTAAGGCCTCCATAATGTCTTTTCGCTTAACTCCAATTTTCTTAGTCTTCCCTTTTATTCCTGAAATTACGGAAGGAATATACCGCGGAAGACGAAAAGGTGTTCTCACCATCTTCTCTGGTGCCGGTCTTAACTTACATTCAATTTTATTGGCCATTAATATTACCTCCTTTATCAAATCTAATTTGCTTGGCTATTGCCGTTCCGATCCCAAAGGGAAGCTTTGTCTCGTCATCAATTACTGAATGAGTAAAATCGACTGAGTCCCATGCCTTAACAGAAGAGAGATTAGCTCCCTTGAGATCAGTATTTCTAAAGTTAGCGTTTTTCATATTCGCAGACCTTAAATCACACTCTCTTAATGAGGAATGTTCAAAGTTCGCATTTTTTAATGAGCATTCAGTTAAAACAGACTGATCAATCTTACAAAAACTAAGATCGAAATTATCCAAGGTCACACCCCTGAAATTCAGTCCGCTCAAGTCATCCAGAATTTTTTTACCTGGATTGAACGAATTAAAAAATCGACTCCTCCATTTTGCCAACCGCTTCTTTAGCATCTCTTACCTCCTCAACATCAAGCAGTTTTACGTAATTTGTTCCTCAATCGAAAAAAGCGAGAGGGATTCCCAACCTTAGGGACGATTGGGGATGGTGGGTGGCAAACAGCAATAACTTCCTCACTATCGGCTTTGATTCTTAAATCATCGCCTACCCTTTCAGTAAGGTCGCCTACAGTAATCTTGTCTCCGATGTCCAGCTCATGAATATCTGCGATAACATAATCTGGCAGTTCCTGGGGGGTACCTAAAACCTTTAATCGGTCTTTCATCTTCACCAAGACTCCTCCGTTTACTACACCAATGCAGTAACCCTCTAGCCTAATAGGTAAAGCTGACTCCAAAAGAGTTTTCTCTTCTACTACTTTGAGAGAAAAGAACGTTACTTCGTGAGTACGTTTATCAGTGTCATACGACGTCAGCTTTACTTTTAATTTCTTATCGTAATAGAAAGCATCAAACATGTCGTTCTTGCTCTCAATCATTTTTTGTACTTTTCTGTGATCCACTACGACAGGAATTGTTTTAATAAATCCAGGAGTCTCTAAGATTCCTGGAACTTTCATACTCCCGCGAATCACCCA
This sequence comes from Bacteriovoracia bacterium, assembly GCA_030426585.1. Lineage (GTDB taxonomy): Bacteria > Bdellovibrionota > Bacteriovoracia > Bacteriovoracales > Bacteriovoracaceae > JAUHYH01. The sequence goes on along the minus strand of JAUHYH010000150.1, from coordinate 4,449 downwards.
GTCTTTTGTATAATCTTGTCTTTTATGAATATTTAAATTAGTCATTTCTTACTCCTTAGACGGCTTGTAAATCATTCCTTGATCCATTGCCATCTTCTCTGAAAAAGGCAAACGTGTTCTATCATTAAACGTTGCCCCTAATAATCTCGCACTTCCAATATCCGTATTCCTTAAGTCTGCACCTTCTAAAGTTGTATGAGTCATGTCTGCTCCATAGAAAGTACATTGCCTTAAATCGGAGTTCTTCAAGTTTGCTTCTCTTAATTTAGCATTAAAAAATGAACACCCTCGCCCGTGAACACCATGAAGGTTTACAAAATCGAGATCGGAGTTCATAAAACTCACGTTATGCATAATTGCTGATCTTAGGTTTGCTCCCCACATTTTTAAATCTTTCATTTTTGAATTAATAATTTGGGCAAACTTAAAACTAGTATTTTTTAAGTTAGAAAAGTGGAAATTCGTCTTCCGTATCAATGAAGCTGAAAAATTCGCTCCCTTAAAATTCGAACGTGACAATTTCGCTCTCTTAATATTTGCTTGAGAAAAATCCGACTTGGGTGCCTCTACAGATTCTAAGTTTGAAAAGTCCAAGTGAGATTTCGTAAGGTCAGCATTCTTTAAGTCAGCTGCACGCAAGTCGAACCCTCTTAAGTCTTTTTCCTTAAGATCTACAGACGCAAGACTTTCCTCTTCTTTTATCTTTGTCTCTAGAATTTTCGAAAATTCTTTTTTCGTCATGGTTCCTCCTATTTATTTAGGCACTAATTAACTCGTGCCTTTTAAAATTCCTTATTTTCCTCTGATTTCTTTTGTCTTTAATAATTCGAGTGCTCAGAGATTTCATTGCCAACTTAATAGCCTCACTCAAACTTTCATCATTATGTTCCGAGTAATAGTCTTTTCCATTAATTCTTGCCTCTACTCGGCATTTATATTTTTCAACTCCCGCTGACCAATCAGGGTTTGTGTTTTTTATCCAAACTCTTGTATGAAAACGGTCATGGTCTTTCATCTTTCCTAATGTTTTAGCTTCGTGGTATTCAACCATCCTTTTTGCTTGATCGTATTCAACTTTGTTATCACAGTTAATCTCCATGGTTGCCCTCCTAGACTAAGTAGTTATCAATTAAAGAACTCCAAACAACTTCAAAACGTTCGAGTTCTTGTTCAAACTCTTCTCTATTTTCTAAAGTATTGTCCTCTTGAAGTTCTAACAGTTCATCCAAGGCCCTATTATGGAAATGATGAGCCTCTTCTATTTGCTCTTTAAAAATCTTGTTTTCCTCAAATAAGTCCAACTGCTTCAACATATCCAATTGCATTTGCTTTTCTTGCAATCTTTCGTGATGATGATATACATATCCTCTATCAAGGGTCATTAATTCATCACCTTGATAGCAAGCGGTCATTAATAATAAGAACAGAAGTTTCCAAAATCTCATTAATCCTCCTATATCTATTATCGGTGAATTCGAGATTGAGTAATTTACGCGGGGGTGAAACTTATGTGTAGAAATCTACACATTTCAGCTTAAGTACTTGTAAATGGAGGCTAAAAGATCTGCTTTTTTTACTGGTTTTGTAATATGAGCGGAGAACCCTGCTTTTTGAGTTTTTCTTCTTTCCTCTTCAGAGGCATGAGCTGTTAAGGCCAGTATTGGTCCCTGGAACCCTTGTTCTTTTAACTCTTCTAAGGTGGCGTAGCCATCCATCACAGGCATTTGGAGATCTAACAAGATAATATCAATGGGTTGTTCTTCAACGACATTGAGAGCTTCGATTCCACTTGTAACAGTTGTAAGATCACACTTACTATCACTTAGCTGCAACGTAAAAAGAGCTAAGTTTTCCTTAGAGTCATCTACTAAAAGAACTCTCGCTCCTTCTAAGCTCCCAGGAACTTCAGAAACATCTAGTTCTGGAGGGGCTTCAATTTCGCTCTCTACAGTTTTTAACTTAACACTAATTCGAAAGGTGCAGCCCTCACCAGGTTGATTACTAATGAGTTGAACATCCCCTCCCATTTTTTGGGCAAGCCCTTTAGAAAGGGAGAGACCTAAACCAGTTCCACCAATATCTTGAGAAGCCTCATTTCTTGCTTGTTCAAAGGGCCTAAATATTTTCTGTTCTTTTTGTGGGTCAATTCCAGTACCAGTATCTGAAATTTCTACGTAAAGATGTTTTTTGTGAACTCCAACCTTAACTTCAATAATACCTTCTTGGGTAAACTTGATCGCATTTCCCACAATATTAAAAATAATTTGTCTTAAGCGAGTTGCATCTACTTTAACAAAATGAGGTAAGTTATCAGGAAGATCGACAACAAACTCTAAATCTTTCTCTTCTGCTTTAATTTTCATCAAATTAAAAGTTGTTTTGAGAAATGTCCTTAGTGAAATTTTCTCATATGAAAGGTCAAACTTTGCAGCTTTAACTTTCGACATATCAAGAATATCATCAAGAAGGTTTAGAAGGTGAGAGGCATTTTGATTAATAATTTTTAAAACTTTTTTATGTTTAGGGGATGTAAGCTCTTCTTCAAGGTGCTCTGTGTACCCCAAAATCCCCGTCATAGGAGTTCTTATTTCGTGGCTAATATTAGCCAAAAACTCTGTTCTTGAACGAGAAACACTCTCTATCTGTAATGAAGAATCCAAAATTTGTCGGTTCTGTTCAAGGACTGTTTTACTTAGAGGTCTAAATAAAAGAAACCAGACAACAAAAAGAACAACCAGTGAAGAAAGAATTACAAAAAGCCCTATTCTCTCAAGAGATCTCATTCCTTGAATATAGTCTTGATCAAGAAGTTTTAGAAACTCATCAGAGTAAGTTAAACTCCCTTTCTTATTATCACCTGCCAAAAAGTGAATACTTTCTTTAATCTCTTTATTACTTGAAAGTGGATTAATAATAACATTTGCGCGAGCCAGAAAAGCATCTAGTTTTGTTTCGACCTGATTTTTTTTTAAGAAGTCTTTGAGGTCTTTAACAGAGGCATTTTCAGCCTTTAAAATTAACTTTGATAACTCATGTTCACTTTCATTAAGTGCCTTGATGAGATTACTAAGCTTTCCTCGAACTCTAATGAGGTCTTCATGAGGAGCTGATTCATCGAGGAAACCTCCAAGTACCGAGATTCGAGTAATCGTATTGGATTGCTTTACAATAATTTTGTTAATTTTTCTGATGTAAGTTTGTGTCTCTGAAACTCTGTGATGATAATAAAAACCAACCGCCGCAATAAAAGCAACGAGAACACCGACAATAGTTGTTGAAAAAGCAAAACTTCTCTCGAGATCTTTAATTTTTTTGGAACTTTCTTGATAGTTTAGCAATGATTCAGACATCGAGCGTACTCTCTTTATGAGAGAGGTAATTTCTAATCTCTACGAGCATCGCTTTAATCTTTTGAGCATTAGCTTCAATGCACGCTTCTCTTAACTGATTGGCATAATTTTCTAATTCACCGAAGCCATAAGGTCGAGAATAGCCCTTCCAGTCATGAGCAATTTTTCTAATTGCTTCAAAATCTTCCGTCTCTAACGACTTAAGGATCGAGTCAAGCTCGCTAAAACGGCTTTTTAAGAACTCAGGAATCAATCCTTTGAGTTCATCAGGAATTTGCTCATTTTGTTGTTCACTCATACACTACATACTATTATACAAGCCAAGAACGGTTTGTTAATCGAGGTCAAAGAAATGAAAAATGTGCTCCTAGTCGAAGATAATAAAGAAATAGTCCCCTTAGTGGAAATGGCCATTTCGAGAATTGCTTCTGTTGAATGGGCGAAAACTCTCTCAGAAGCAGAAAACAAGCTTGATGACGGGTCTTTTGATTTAATTCTACTTGATCTTCAACTTCCCGATGGTAATGGAATTGATCTTTGTTCAAAAATATTGGCCGTCAGTCCAACCACACCAATTTTTATTTTAACAGCTAGTGATGATCTCTCTCAGAAAGTTTTAGGTTTTACCGCAGGTGCAGATGATTACATTACAAAACCTTTTGAAGCGCTAGAACTTAAAGCAAGAATTGAAGCAAAATTTACAAAACAAGATCTTCTTACCAAAGAATTAAAATCTTTAAAATGGAAAGAGCTTGAAATTGTTCAAAGCAAGCAAGAAGTCACCATATTAAAAGACGATAAGTTAACACCAATTGACCTTACTGCTCTTGAGTATAAGCTCTTGACTTACCTTGCAGAACGCCCGGGTGAAGTTTTAAAACGAGATGTTCTTCTTAACGATATTTGGGGTGAGAATATTTATGTATATCCCCGTTCTGTTGATACTCATATAAGCAAACTTAGAAAAAAACTCGGGGACGTTTCGGAGATTATCGAATCCGTTCACGGTGTAGGATATAAGTTTGTGCCTACAGAGGTTTAAATAAAAGCCCCTCAAAGAGGGGCTCAAGCTTTTTAAAGGCCATGTAGAAACGTACCA
>JAUHYH010000149.1 GCA_030426585.1 Bacteriovoracia bacterium | reverse complement strand
GCTATCTACTTCCTTATAAAAAATATTCTCAAAGAAAGGCGGTGGATGACTTTGTTCATGATATTCCTTTAAATGAAAATCATGAGACATATCAGACACTTGCGGGTATCGAAAATAAACTTACCAAGTTGAAGCTACCAACACTCCTCGTTTGGGGGGATCAAGACTTTTGTTTTCATCCGGGTTTTAAAAAACGTTTTCAAGAGTATTTCCCTCATGCTGAAACTATTTCATTCACTGAAGCGGGTCATTATGTGCTAGAAGATGAATACGAAGGAAGCTTAAAAGAAATCAAAAGGTTTTTAAAACAATAATGAATATAGCAAATTTCATTCAAGACAATGCTCAAAAATACCCGGATAAGCAGGCGGTTATCGCTCGAGCGAGTGGAGGTTTCTTTTCATTTGGGAAGTCTAGCAATCAGTTTGAGAGTTGCTCTTATGATGAACTGGATAAGAGATCTAATGTCTACGCCAATGCCTTTGTTGAAAACGGGATTACTCAAGGGACTAAAACTCTTGTTTTTGTAACTCCCAATCTTGATTTTGCTCCTATTATTTTTGCTCTTTTTAAAGTTGGTGCCATCCCTGTATTTATAGACCCAGGTATGGGGCTGGAATCAATGCTAAGTTGTGTTCAGTCAGTCGAGGCTGAAGCTTTAATTGGGATTTCAAAGGTCCAATACTTAAGAAATATTAAACGAAAATATTTTTCACATATAAAAACCGTTATTAATGTTGATGGGAATTTTTGGGGAACTTTATCTCTCTCTAAAATTGCTAAAAATCAAAGCAATCAATTCGAGATATTAGAGAAAGAACCAAGTGATCTTGCTGCTATTCTTTTTACATCAGGAGGAACAGGACGACCCAAAGGTGTTGAATATACCATGGGGATGTTTTGGAAACAAACAGTGATGCTTAAAGAAGCCTTTAGGTTGACTCCAAGTGATAAGGATTACCCTGGCTTTCCTTTATTTAGTTTATTTACCTTGGCACTAGGTCTTACGACACATATTTGTGATTTTGATGCTTCAAAACCTGCTCAAAGCAATCCCAAAAAAATATTGAAAGATCTTTTAGAGTATCGAATAACATTTGGTGCAGGTTCTCCCAGTATTTGGAAAAATGTGGCCGAGCATTGCCTTAAGAAAAAACAAACTCTTCCTCTCGTGAAAACGTTGGCCCTTTTTGGTGCCCCTGTTCGCTATGAACTTTTAGAGAAATTGGTAAAAGTCTTTCCTAATGCAAATATTTATACTCCTTATGGGGCGACTGAATGCCTTCCCGTAAGTTTAACCTCTGCTCACGAAGTTTTAGGAGAAACCAAAGAATTAAGACTTCAAGGAAAAGGAGTTTGTGTTGGTTATCCGCTTAAAGGGGTTGAAGTCCAGATTATTCCAATGGTTGATGAGAAGGTTGAAAACCTATCGATAACAGGTGTTTTACCGGCTGGTGAAATCGGTGAAATCATTGTTAAAAGCCCTACAACAACTCCGGGTTATCATTTAAAAGCAGAGGCCACAGAGCTTATCCAAATCAAAGATGAACAGGGGTATTGGCACCGGATGGGAGATGTTGGGCTTATTGATGAGTGGAATAGGCTTTGGTTTCTCGGTCGAAAGTCTCATGTGGTTAAAACTGATGAGCGTATGTATTACCCAACGGCGGTTGAAGCAATTTTTAATGAACATAACGAGGTCGAAAACTGTGCTCTGATCGAAGTCAATGGAAAACCAGCATTAGCGGTCTTAAGAAAAGATAAAAAAATCAGCCTAAGTATCGATTACCAAGAAAAGTTTTTTAGTGAACTCGAAATCCTTGGACAAAAATATCAAGCTTCAGAAGGAATCCAAAAATATGTTCTTTTTGAGGAGTTTCCGGTAGACACTCGTCACAATATTAAAATTGATCGTAAAAAACTTTCTGAGCTTGCTCATCAACGGCTCAATCAAGAGGTTGTTGAGTCATGAAAGTTCTTGTTACTGGGGCCGGTGGGTTTCTTGGTAAGGAGATCTGTAAACAATTGATTGAATCTTCCAAAGGTGAGGTTCATGGGATTGGCCGGAATCATTATGCTTCTCTCGAAGAGCTTGATATGGATCAGTTCAAACTTGATATTCGTGATCCTCTTGCAGTAAACCATTTCTTTGAAGAACAAAAATATGATGCTGTCATTCATGTCGCAGCAAAAGCTGGGGTTTGGGGGAAGTTTTCTGACTATTATGAAATTAACTATAGAGGGACATGCAATCTTATCAATGCAGCCTTAAATACGAAGGTGAAGTACTTCGTCTACACATCAACTCCAAGTGTTGTCTTTGGATCGAAAAGTCTTTCAGGAGCTGATGAGACTCTACCTTATCCTTCAAAATTTTTAACAGACTATGCCCATACAAAGACATTAGCGGAAAAAACCGTTTTGGCGGTTGATAAAGAAAAAATGCAAACCTGTGCGCTTAGGCCTCATCTTATTTATGGACCGGGTGATCCCCATATTGAGCCCCGACTTTTAGAAATGAACAGGAAGGGGCGGTTAAGAATTATTGGAGATGGTAAAAATAAAGTCGACGTTACTCATGTGAGTCGAGCAGCGGAGGCCCATGTTAAGGCTCTTAAGGCGATGGAAAAGAACCCTAGCTTAAGTAACCAAGCCTATTTTATAGGGGATGAGGAACCAGTAGTTTTGTGGGACTTTATTAACTCCATGGTTAAGAAGGCAGGACAAAAACCTGTGACCAAGAGGATAGGACAGAAGCTTTGTTATCTTCTGGGAGGTATTTTTGAATTCATTTATAGTTTCCTTCCTCGATCATTAGAACCTCCTATGACGCGCTTTGTTTGTTTGCAGCTTTCGGAGGATCATTACTTTTCTCACGAGAAAGCAAAAAGAGATCTAAGCCTGTAATATCTATAGAGAGGACTCAACAATCACCCTTCTAAAAGCTAGTATCCGGTCAAATGTTAAACTGGTTAATCCTTATATTCATTTCCCTTAATGCAATTAGTAGCTACGCAAAAAATCAAGTAGGGGCCCTTGGAGCCGACTGTAAATTAGTTGGAAATTATATTTATGATCATGCTTATGAAGTTCATTGGAATATGTATGCTCTCTATAATGGTTACCTCGAGAATAAAACTGAAAGTTATAGAAGACATTTCTATGCTATGGAACTTTCAAATCTCTTTTCATGGGATGAGCATAGGACTCTTTCACAAGCACTTGAAGAAGAACCAAATAAAACAGCTCTTGAACATAGACTTGATATTTATAAAAAATATATAGCAATTCCTGAGGAGAAACTAGATCAGGAGAAACTTATAAATATTTTTAGTAAAAATCATGATTTTCTATTCTCTCTTAAACAATGGGGATTTGAATCTTTGTTTTTGAAACGGTTTTGTGAAGTAATCGCTGGCGAAACAAAAACTAAAAATTGTACTGAAGATTTTAAAGTACTTCTGAAATTTGTTGATCGAAAGATGTTTGAACTCGACCTGGAGGATGATAAAACTCAACGATTTTCAAGTGTATTAACGGCAGATCTTATTTCTATTTATTCCAATGAGACTTTGATACCGAGACTCTATAAAATTCTCCAAAAGATGAGTTCTCTAAAACCAAATAATCTTAAGAATCATAATTTGATTTCGATACTAAAAGATGAATTTTCAAAACCATCTGATCAGAAAATTCTTTGGGAGCTAATAGGAGTTTATTCAACTCGAGGAGCTTCTCATAGTGTTTTCGCTAGGAGGTTTGGTCATGAATACCGATACCTTGGTATACTTTTAACTGAAATCTTTAATCGAATTCATTATTTAAATGCGGTTAAAGAAACGGGTGAAAATTTAGTGACTCTGCCAAGAATCCAAAAGAATTCTTGTGTTTACGGAAAGGCGTATCACTTTTGGATGGCCGCGAGGTTAGCTCATTATCTTAAAGATGTTAAAAAGGTTTCTGCCAAGCGCGCTTTTACCGCCGCTTTTGCTTCTGGGATTCTTTATAATTATTTTGGAAGTGGGGCAGATCAAAGAAAGAATACATTTGAAAGAATTCAAAATGATGAAATTATGTTGAAATCAGTAAGGCAATCAATTCTTTTTCAAGCAGCGGGAGCCTATTTGGGTTCAAATCACGAACTTAATGATAATCTCGATTTGGATCTCGATTTTCTTTATTCAAAAATGAGTCCTACAAATGAAAATAAAAAAGCCCTAAAAGGGTCAATGATCTTACCCTTAAGGGCATTAGATCCTTTCATGAAGTACACTGGGGCAGATGCTGTGTACGATGAGCTTATAAATAAATTATAAATCTATTCTTCGCCTGGAACTGCAGGGAGTGCTGGCATTTCTTCCGAGGGGACTTCAACTTTCTTCGTTTTCCCACCTGAATCATCTTCAGCAGTATAACTTGAATAAGGTGTTTTTATGATATGTTCGACACCATTTTCATCTATTGTCCCCAGAACATTATAAAGTGGGATAGGCTCTGCCTTTCCTTTGGCTTTGATGTGGCCAGCAGTATCAATAATAAATTCATCTTTGATTTCATCAACAATTGATTGTGAAATCAAAAGGTCCGTACCAAAACCTTTTGTTGAGGCTTCAATTATGGCTGCCGTGTTAACGGTATCTCCAATAACAGTAAATTCCATTCTTTCAGATGAACCAATCGTTCCTGAAATTGCGTGCCCAAAGTTCAGACCTGCCCCCGTTTTTATAGGGACCTCACCTTTGGCAATTCTTGCGTCATTGTAATCAACAAGGGCCTTCCGCATTTCCATACAAGCGGTGATCGCATCATGGCAATCTCTTTCGCCTTTTTCAGGGACTCCCCAAACGGCAACGATTGCATCTCCAATAAATTTATCAACAACACCGTTGTGCTTGTTAATGATACCAACCATAACTTCAAAATAGGAGTTAAGCATTTCAACAACTTCTTCCGCCGTATGTTTCTCAGAGTAATCGGTAAACCCTCGGATATCACTAAAGAAAACAACGACCTCTTTACTGGTTCCAGAAGGACTCATTGAAGAATTTAAAAGTTCATCAGTAATAGAAGAACCGTGAAGTTTATCAAAAAGGTTTCTCATCTTTTCACGTTCTCTTAAACCGCTGGTCATCTCATCGAAGCTTTTTGCCAGGGCACCAACTTCATCTCTTGATTTAATTTTATCAGAAGCACTAACTTCAAAATTCCCGGTTGAAACTTCTTTGAAAAGACTTTCAAGGAGCTCAATAGGCGAAGTAATACTGGAAGAAAAAAGAAAGATAAAAAAGAAGGCAACAGAAATAACTAAACCTAAGGTAAAGCGCCCTTGCTGCGTGATAAAAATAGCAGGTTGGTTAATAATTCTCGCAGATAGGTTAGAGAAAATAAAAACACCAAATGCTGCTTTTGACATACTTAGGATATATTCATTATTTTTTGAGTCTTTATACCGTTTAGTCATAATATCAATATTCGATTTTTCAATCGAAGCTTCAATTGTTGGTTCTGCATCTTTGAAACCCTCCTCAAGAAATTCAGGGTGAGATGCTGATAGGGGGAGACCTCGTGAATCAGTAATAAAAACTTCACTTTTCTTATAAGGATCCAAAAATTTTCCAAAATAACTTGTATGAACTAGACCCATAACAAAATGAGTAAAAGCACCATCAGTCTTAACAATAGGAATTGAGATGATAACGTAAGGATCTTTGGGATCAGTTGAGAATTTTTCAAGAACAACCTCTCCCTGAAGCGATCGAACAAGTAATGTTTTTTTATCTTCCCAATCGATATCAAAAAGCTGTTCTTTTTGTTGAGCATTTAAGATGGGATTAGAAATTTTTTGAAAACTCTCAAAGTCTCCTGATTCTCGAGAATAAATATTTAGAAGGTGGACATGGCTACTTTGTTTGAGCTTTTCTGTTAGAATTTTTAGCCCTTGAATGTCTCTTTCCTTAGAAACCTGGACGGCCTCAAGTGAAAAGGCCTTGGTTCTATCAATTAGACCATTCAATGAGGCCTTTAGCCCCTGTGACAAGGATTTTGCAAGATTGAGGTTATGCTCTTCCTCTCGTTCAAAAGATACCATAGAAAAAAGATCACTATTTTGTTTTGAGATATAAAGACTCGAAACAACGAGAAGAATTCCCGTTAGTAAAACTAGCTTTATAAGCAATGGTATTTTTAGTTTTAACATATCAATAAATGATCGGATTAATTGGCAAAAAGATTAAAAAGGTCGGGAAAGGGAAAAATTCCCATTTCTCGGCGAAATATAGGCTCTTCCCTTATAATAAACCTTGGAATTACAAATAGATAGACATTATGAATGGATCGATCAAAATTTGGAGATATTTTTCTGCCCTCGTCATTAGTGCGATCGGAATCACTCTAAGTTTTATCTTTTTAAAACCTAACTCACTTCAAAATCAAA
>JAUHYH010000148.1 GCA_030426585.1 Bacteriovoracia bacterium | reverse complement strand
AGCTTAAGTTCTTCTTCTGCTCTAATCATTCCAAGGTCTTTAGATTTCTCGCCACCTTTTTTGTTAACAATAGCGGCTAGGTCACCAATCCTCTTTTTCGTACGACCTTTTGCCGCTTCTTCTTTCGGATCAGAAGGAACTTCCCCATCGTTTTCATTAAATTCTTTTCGTTCACTTCTTTTAGGTCTTTCCTCACCTTTTTCAGGAACAAAAACAGGGGTAAAGGTATGCATTTTCTCTTTATAAACGCCTGTTTTTTGCTCTCCTGCTTCATTCTCACTAGCTGCAGCCGCTGCTGCAGGTGTTGGAGCCGGAGTAGAAGTCACCTCAGCAGACTGAACTTTGTTCACTGGCTCAAGGGCTTCTTTAGCCTTTTTTCGCTCTTCTTTTCTTTCAGCGACTTTTTTCTTTTTAACGGTAATGACTTTTTTCTTCACCTTCTTCTTTTTCTTAGGTGCTTCTTCGCCATCAGCCGCCGTCGCTTTTGTCGTTTTCTTTACAGCTTTTTTCTTAGTTGCTTTTTTCTTAACAACTTTTTTCTTTTTTGCTGGAGCTGCTTCCGTTTTCTTTTCCTGCTCGGACTCAAGTCCTTTCATGACCTGGGCAAGCTCATCATCAGATAGCTTCACCATATGGTTTCGAACATTAATTCCCATATCTCGGATTTTTTCAACCAAGACGATGGAACCAATATCAAGTTCTTTCGCTAATTCGAATACCTTTTTACTCATAGGATTTTCTCCAATTCGTTCCTATTACTTCAGTTTAAAAGCTGCCAATTCTTCTCGAAGGCGTTTCTCAGCTTCACTAAACTTCTCTTTATCTTCTGGATCGGCTTGTGCCGCTTCAGTTCCTGGTACAACGTCTTGTCCTTTGATGAACCCGTGTCTTCCAGGGATAGCAGAAGCAGAGATAATTTCCTCTTCTTCTTCAATATCAATTTTAACTTCACCTGCTTCAACTGCTTTAGCAGCAGCATCAATAAGTGTTTGTGCATGATCGTCATTTGATCCAAGAATTCTTGAAACCTCCGAAGCTTCAGCTGCAGAAAGATCAACAATTGACATAACACCACTTTGAACAAGCATCTGAGCTGTTGCATCGTTAAGAGCTTCAACTTGAGCAAGGTTTTCAACTGCAAGCTTAACTTTTTCTTGAAGCTTGGATTTAGAAACGATGTTCACTTTCCAACCCGTAAGCATTGCCGCTAATCGAACGTTTTGGCCTCTTCTTCCAATCGCTAATGATAACTGATCATCTTCAACGATAACGTCAATCAAGTGTTCATCATGATTAAGACTGATTGATGTAATATCAGCAGGCGCAAGGGCAGACTTTGTAAAAGTCTCTAGATCCTCAGACCATCTAACGATATCGATCTTCTCACCTTGGAGTTCGTTAACAATATTTTGAACTCTTGAACCTTTCATACCAACACAGGCACCAACCGGATCAATATCTCTGTCCATTGTCGTAACAGCAATCTTAGCTCTGTGTCCTGGCTCACGAGCGGCGGCCATAATTTCAATCGTTCCATCAGCGATCTCAGGAACTTCCATTTCAAATAGCTTCATTAGAAAGAGTGGACTCGTTCTTGTTAATCGAATCTCTGGCCCTCTATTCGTCATAACAACTTCAGAAAGATAAGCCTGAATTCTATCACCTGGTTTAAAACTTTCTCCAAAAATGATTTCTCTCTTAGGAAGAACAGCATCGGCTTTTCCAAGATCGACCATCACGTTTCCTCTTTCAAAGCGTCTTGCGATACCCGTAACAAGATCCCCCTCTCTGTGTTTAAACTCAGAGAAAAGGATATCTCTTTCAGCATCTCTAACTTTTTGGAAAATAATTTGCTTAGCTGTTTGAATATCAACTCGTGAGAAACCGACATCTTCAACTCTTAGACCAAGTTGATCTCCGATCTCTGCATCTTCATCAAGCTCTTTAGCTCCATCAAGACCGATTTCTGTAATATTATCCTTAACATCATCAACAACAGTCTTGTATTGGAAGATTTCAATATCTCCATCTTCTTCATTATATCTGGCTTCAAATTCTCCATGAATTCCGTACTTCTTTCTGGCAGTCACAACAAAGGCTTGTTCAATCGCGCCAACAATAATCTCTCTTTTGATCCCACGATCTTTTCCGATTTGTTCAATGACTCTTCCAATTTCTGAAAAATCCACTTTTTATTCTCCTTTCTCTTAAAGCTCTGGTTCACAGTTTGCTTTAACAAGTTGCTTACTATCGATATTGACGTTAATCGTTTTATCTTTCAGAGGAACTTCAACTGTCAGTTCGAAGTCTCCGTCCCCATTTACACCTTTTAAAAACCCTATCAGGTTCTGCCCTTTAAGGGCTTTATTTTTTTGCTCTTCTCCAAAATCGAGATCGCCTCGATATTTAAGAGAAATTCTCTGTTCGAGACTCCACTCAAAGTGTTCACGACTGCGCAGCTTTCGATAAATTCCCGGAGAAGAAACTTCAAGAACCACATCTTCTGGAATCCAATCATTTTTTTCAAAAGGTTCCGTTAAGGCCCGATCAACTTGCACACAGTCTTCGATCACGGCCGTTTGAGTCTCAGGGTTCATAATGTAAAGTCTGAGAAGTTTTTGTGGTGCTAAGTACTCAAGATCATAAAGAGTATAACCCTCACCTTGAACCACGCCTTCGACGAGTTCAAAAAATTTCTTCTCTAATCCTTTTCGTTCGATGACCAAAAGACTCTCCAAAAATAAGCAATAAAAAAGGGTGGTTAAAAAACCACCCTAAAAAACCGTATGTTTAATAGGCCAACGATAACTTATTGCTAAATTCGCTAGGTCTAAGAAGTATCAATTATTGTGCAAAAAATCAATGGTTAGAACTAGTTTAAGGGCATCTGAACCATCTCTATAATAACCTTTAACTCGATTTAGTTGCTTGAAGCCGAGCTTTTCATAAAATGAGATTGCTGCAGCGTTCCTAACCGACACCTCTAGGAACACTTTCTCAGCTTTAATGGCCTTAACAGTCTCGTTAAAGAAGTTCTGAGAGATCCCTGATCCTCTTAACTCAGGTCGTACTGTTATTTTAAGAAGCTCCCAATGATCTGAGTGCATCCAGAGGGAAAACCCTTTTAATCCGTCTTTTTCAATGAGTGCTAGGCAATAGTTTGAGGGAGATTCCCAGAGCTCTTCCCACTGAGCTTTGGTCCAGTGATAGCCCATCAACTTCTGATCAAGAACTTCGACCTGTTCACGAAAAGATTTCGTTAATTTTGTCAGCTCTATCCCTGAAATGATTTTAATTGAAAAATTCATGACGGTACTGACCATCGATAGAGTCGAGAAAGTTAAAAGCAGATTTATAGTTTAACTTTCCCTCAGCAAGGTTGAGGTTAAAACGTGACTTTAGAAAGATTTCCATCTCATAAAAAGGCTTAACAGCTTCAAGCGAGTCTTTTTCGTACTCATCATTGAAACGGCAGCCCGATAGCCTAATCTGATCCTTTACGCTTTTAAGTAGCTTTTGTGAGAGAACCACTGAATGCCCAGAAAGGAATTTTGTTAATTTAAAGTACGTTAAATAAAAGCCCACAGGCTCATAATACTTTAGACGATTATCAATCTTTAAATCGATGAGTTCTTTTAAACTTTTTTTCTCTTTTGAATGACTTGCATAATACTTTGTCATTACTTCAAGAGCAGCTGATTCAGGGTAAAGGCATTGAAAATATTTAATTCGATTTTGATATTTTCGAACTTCCCATCCTGAGTAGTAGTCAGATTCTACTCGAAAATAAACTTTATCTTTGAGAGCAGAACTCGTGCTCGGGATGAGCACGAGTAGAAGTAATAGTTTAGAGAGGTGCAGAGATTTCGATGTTAGAAATCGAATCATTTTGGTTCGATCCACTATGACAGAAACGAACTTTAACGTGCGGGCTAAACGTATAGCCGTCTTTTCCACGAACGATGTATTTATTCTTTTCTCCACCCGGTTCAATTAGCTTCCTTAGACGAGAGATACTAGTATAAATAAGTTTATCATGAATCAAAGGATTGTACTCCTCTCTCCAGATATCTCTGGAAAGATCTTCCTTATCAAAGTATTTCCCTGGGTTTGAAGCCAGAAGGTAAAGGATCTCAAGAAGAACGAATCTGTGCTTGAAATCAATAGTCCCGAGACTCTTTTCCTTAATAATCCGCTCAGTTTTATCGATAATAAAATCGATATTTGAATCATTAACTTCGCTAATTTCGCCTGTAATTTTACTATGCAGTTTTTTGAAATGTGATCCACTCGTAAGGTTTTGGGCCATTTCAAAGTGGAGAATTGATTTCTTGTAATCTCCCATCTTTTTATAGCTAACACCCATACCAAGCATGATGTAACCAATGAGATTCCAACAGGATTTCTTATTAAGCTCTTCAAGTGATTTTTTATAATACTCAACCGCTCTAGAGTGTTCTCCTCTTCGGTTATAAATAGAGGCATAAAGAAGATACATGCTTCCTTTTAAGTACCCTTTATTAAGAATTGAAAGAAGTTGCTCTAGTTGGCAAAGACCTCTGAATGATTGCTCAAGATCCCCCATTTGGAAGTAGTTTTGAGCGATGAGAAGAAGTGACTTCGCCACAACCTCAGGTTCGTTTGACTCTTGAGCTTTTTTAACAGCAAGAGAAAAGTTTTTATTCGCTTCTTCAAACTCTCCTAGATATGTCTTTGTAGAGCCTAGGTAGAAGAAGTATTCCGCTCTTGCTTGCCAGTCTTTCGACATAAAAACAGTATCAAGAAGCATCTGAGAAATTTTAATATAGTTATTTGTTTCTTCTTTTCTCAGAAACTCAGAATAAACCCGAACAAGAAACCCACTGATCTTCATCATCGCAAAAGCATCTTGAGGAAGTTCACAAGCATCTAATGCTTTCAGAAAGTAATACTCAGCTTTTTCTAAATCGGCTTTGTCGTAATAAATCTTTGCAAGTTTATAATGGGTCTCACCAATGTCTCTAGTAGAAACAAGTTTAGACTCTGGTGAAGGGGTAAAACCCTTCTCAGCTATTGCTTGGTTTTCAACGTTTTCAAAAACTCGATCTTCTTTCGCTTGAATAAGTTTACGTTGAACCTGCTCAAAAACCTCCATCGACATGGATCCTCCTCAACAATCTAAATCCTTAGCAATTCGGTCCCAATAAACTTACAATAATGTTAATTTCATGTAAAATTGGAAAACATTTGTAAGTAGCTAATAATACAAGATATCCATAAAAAAAGTTGGCCCGAAAGGAGTAAAATCTTACATTTACATAAGATTACGCTCAATGATATATTCTGCTGAAGTTTTTTTATTTGGAGGAAGTGTGAAAGAATACGATTTAGACACACTGCGACACAGCACTGCTCACCTCATGGCCCAAGCCATTACAGATCTCTACCCTAACGAGACCGTTAAACTCGGTATTGGACCGACAATTGAGAACGGTTTTTACTACGACATCTCAATGGATTCGAGAATCCAAGATGAAGATCTTAAAAAAATAGAAAAGAGAATGAAGGAGCTAATTAAAAAGAAGCTTCCTATTACTCGTCATGAAATTTCTCGAGAAGATGCCATCAAGTTTTTTAAAGAAAAGAAGCAAGATCTTAAATGTGAACTGATTGAAGATTTTCCTGAGGGTGAAACCATCACCTATTATACACAAGGTGATGATTTCTTTGATCTCTGTCGAGGGCCCCATGTTGAAAGCACTGGCCATATTCCAATGTCATTTAAGCTGCTTCATACAGCTGGAGCTTATTGGCGTGGAGATGAAACAAGACCAATGCTTCAGAGAATTTATGCGGCTTCTTTTAAATCAAAAGAAGAGCTCAAAGAGCACTTACACTTTCTTGAGCAAGCGAAGAAAAGAGATCATAGAAAACTTGGAAAGGAACTCACTCTTTTTCACTTTGATCCCGTAGCTCCTGCAAGCCCCTTCTTCATGCCAAAAGGTGCATACGTTTATAACCGACTTGTTGAGTACATGAGAAACATCTACACCAAGTTTGGTTATGATGAAGTTATCACTCCTCAAGTTCTTGATGTTGATCTCTGGAGAACCAGTGGTCACTACGATAACTATAAAGAGAATATGTACTTCACGCCGATTGATGAGAGGGAGTTTGGTCTAAAGCCGATGAATTGTCCTTGTCACATGTTGATGTACAAGCATTACAAATATAGCTATCGAGACCTTCCCATGAGGTACGCTGACTTTGGTCGGCTCCATCGCTATGAAAGATCAGGAGTTGTTGCTGGTCTTACGAGAGTTCGAACTTTCTGCCAAGATGATGCTCACATCTTTGTACAACCTGAAAAAATACAAGAAGAGATCATTTCTTTAATGGAAATGTTTTTTATTTCATATGAACACTTTGGTTTCAGTAAAATCAAAGTGAATCTTTCAACTCGACC
>JAUHYH010000147.1 GCA_030426585.1 Bacteriovoracia bacterium | reverse complement strand
CCAACAAGGTTTTGGAGTCGGTTTTTTTTCAAAAGACATCTATTATGGAACTTTAAATAAGTTTCTTCTTTATCCTTTTTCTTCGACTGTCTTAAAGTTTTCAAGCTATACGGCCTTTAGTATTTTTTATTATCTCCAGCTGATTTTTTTGGTTTTTTTCCATCGTTATACCTTCGGTAATGATGTCACTCTCATAAATTTCATCACCGCGACTTCAGTCATCCTTCTTGGAGTCATCTGTTATTTCTTCATGACTGGAATCATAGAACTCATCGCCTTTTGGGCCGATAATATCTGGAGTCTAGGTGTTTTAATGAAAACTTTTGTTCAGTTTTTTGGTGGATATCTTATCCCTTTAAGCTTCTTCCCTACAGAAGTTAAAAACATACTGGATTTAACACCATTCCCTTACTTTATTTATTACCCTTCCAAGATCATATTAGGCCAAGGGGATATTTCACTTCTAAAAATTTATTCAGTGCTTGGTTTTTGGACTCTCTTTTCATTTGTTGTTTTTAAGATCCTCTGGGTCAAAGGAAATAAACAATACACGGGAGTTGGGATTTGAGATATTTTAGGCTCTATCTCCATTTTTTAAGATTTTCATTCACAAAAGCATTAGAGTTTCGTCTCGATTTTAGTTTTAGAATCATAATGGATCTAACCTATCACCTCTCAATGATCTTTCTTTTTAAAGTCATCTTTCAGCACACAGAAAGTCTCGCAGGCTGGACAGAAGAACAAATGATCGTCTTTGCGGCTAGTTATATTCTAGTCGATGCTCTTTATATGAGTGTTGTAGCCAGTAATTGCTGGTGGTTTCCTCAATATATCAATAAAGGAGACCTTGATTATTACCTGACACGGCCAATTTCTCCGCTTTTCTTCTTAAGCTTGCGAGAATTTGCAGCAAACTCATTTGTAAATTTAATCTTTGCCATTGGTATTTTTTCTTGGGCCCTTTTAAATCTTCCCGGTCCTTTAGAGTTTTTTCATACCTTGTTTTATATCTTTCTCATCGTTAACGGAGTGGCGATTTACTATATCCTCCAAATGCTTTGCTACCTTCCTGTTTTTTGGACCCAGTCTCCAAGAGGTTTCGAAAGTCTCTTTTGGGGTATCAACTCTATGCTTAAATACCCTGATAAAATTCAAGGCGGACTCTTTCGCTTTTTCTTTACCTTTCTCATTCCTATGAACCTTGTTGTGGCCTTACCCGGTCGATACTACTTTGATCAAGATTCTTTTCAAGTCATAGGGACCATTCTAGGGCTTTCGGTTTTCTTTTGGTGGGTCTATCTGAAAATCTGGAATAAAGCACTCAGACAGTACTCTTCTGCCTCTTCCTAGATCTTAATAGCTTTGTTAGAATTATTTTACTATGAATTTTGACTTTGAGTGGGATTCCAAGCGAAAGACACAAGCTTTAATCGCTGGCGGGATCTTGGCCATTATTTTAATTATCTGGGCGCTCATTCCGAGTGACGAGGAAGTGGTTACTGACCTTCCCCCAAAAAACAAAAAAGAAAAAGTTGTTAAGGCCCCTCAAAGAGAAAACCAACCTGAAGAAAAGGAAAAAAAGCCGAAGTATGAGGTCGACCTTAATCTACAAACGGAGTTCAACTCCTTGGTCACTAATATCAATACCGAGGTAAAGAAATGTCAAAGAGGGATTGCAAAACTTTTTCCAGAAGATGATCCCGACGATATTCTCCCCTACCAAACAGCAGCAGAACTTAAATCAGCGCTCGATCAATTTTATGGTCTCGTTAATGGAAAAATTAAAGACACCAACAAAGTCATGAAGTTTTTTGAAGAAAAAAACTATGAAAGACTCGATCCCAAACAAACCTTTGAACAACTTTCTCAAATTGAAGATTGTGGAGATTTCGAAGAAGAATCTGTCGTCGACTCTGTCATTACCTATGTCTCTGATTATAGTTTTTCAGCGGCTGATAAAAAGGCGGTCGTCACTCATATTATAAAAAACTTTAAAGATCAGTTAAAAATGCCAATAGGCCTTCACCATGTTATGTCTAAGGTCGAGTCCTTAGAGAGCTTATTAGAAGAAGGACTCATCGCTCCTCATTATCAAGAAGACATTGCTCGAATCAATCAAGCCCTAGAGGACTCTGAAGAGGATTTTCGTAGAGTTTTACCTTTAAACATGAGTGAAAAGAAATATCTTAGCCCGAGAGAAGTTTTAGAGATTAAAGATCGTGAAAATGAGATTCTTGAACGGGTGAAGACAACTCTAGGAGAAATCCTCACCCAAGTAGAAGAAGGTCTTTAAATTTCTCTTGCTTTCGACAATCCAATACCATTGCTAAGAATAAGGTCTGGTCTCTTACCAAGATGACGCCGAAGATTATTTGCACTTGGCAACACAAAAGCAGAACCATTATCATTCTCTAGGATAATCGGTTCATTAAGAACCACTGAAATAGTTACTGTATTAGTAGCAGGATCAAAACTAGATTCGTGAGCAATATTGTATTTAGTTTTAAGCGTACCTAAATTCCAACCTTTTGACCAAAGAGAGTTTCCTAGCTTTGTATACGATTGATAGCGAAGATGGTTGTATGAAGCAGCAAGCTCAATACCTTTTCCCTTAATACTAGAAATTTTCCCACTAAATTCTTGCTCAATAGAAAGATTAATTTTTGAGTTTTCATCAGTAATTTCTGAACTTGGAAGTTGAAAGTCTACTGAGGTCCCATCATCTGCACTAAGAGTCAGTGAAGAGTCTAGTTCTATCTTGACTCCTGCTCCAGGTTTCACTATTCCACCGTTAGGAATTTGGAAACGTACCGGGGCTTCAATTTCGACGATATACTTACGAGCGGGAATTTCTTGTTCACCCTTTGCTTCATCTTGAATAAGATAATCAACCATAAGATCGTAATCTTTCTCACAAGCAATAAATGAAAATGACATTACAGAAAAAACCAATACATTGATCCACTTCATGGATACTCCTTGTTTATTTCTGCCCTTCCTGTGTTTTTAAATATGCAGGACTGATGCCAGCCCTTCTCCTTCTAATTTTGACTTGGAACTATCAAAACCACACTCAGCTAACAGGTGTCTAAGAACTCGACAACAAGTTGAGGGCCACTTAGACTATAAGAATGAGAAATTTTATCCTTATTTATGCACTTTTAAGTGCTAATCTTTTTGCCGCCTCCGCCAGTAACAGGCTTTGGATGGCCGTTAATAGCTTTAATGAGCTTTCAGAGTCACTACAGTTTCAACTCTTTGCTGAACAACGCTACAACACAGACCTTGGGGAAACGGCCCAATCAGTTTTTCTCTTTGGTCCGCATTACCGTCTTAATCCTAATCATCGCTTTGGCCTCCTCTATGGTGATTTTCACTCTCCAAATGTTGTTGAACATCGCTTTGTTTTAGAACATTTCCAAAATTGGGGAAAATTCAGTCGTTTTAACTTTGTTACCCGAGCAAGACTTGAAGGTCGCTATTTAGAAAATAGCTCTGATGACTCCACTCGGTTGAGGTATTTTATCTCTATTCTTGAGAAGTCAGACCGCCCCTATAATCTTTTCATCTGGACTGAACCCTTCATTAATCTCACCGATGAGGCTTGGACAGGTAATAGAACCATTGAAAGAGTAAGAAGTTTTATTGGTACCCGAATCAAGGTTGCAAAAGTAAACCTTGATGTAGGCTATATGAATGAATCTATTCCCAGAAGCTCTGGTGATAGAGTAGAACATATCTTAAGCCTGACATTACAATTATAAGGACACTTTATGAAAGCACTTATTCTATTTTTCTTTTGTTTTAATCTCTATGCCAACGATAAAATTTTGGGTTTTTGGCTCTCAGAAAACGAAAAAGCTGTTGTGGAAATTTATAAAAAAGATCAAAAGTTCTTTGGGAAACTTGTCTGGCTTAGAAAAGAATATAGTGGAGAGGTTCCTGTTGCTCTTGATGTTAATAACTTTGATAAAGAACTTCAGAAAAGAAAGCTCAATGGGCTAAATATTCTCACGGATTTTGTCTATGAGGACGGTGAATACAAAGACGGTGAGATCTATGACCCTGAATCTGGAAACACTTACAGCGCCTATATGGTTCTTGAAAATGATAACAAAATTAAGCTTCGGGGATATATTGGTTTTTCTTTTATCGGAAGAACAAGCTATTGGGCTCGGCAAAAATCTGCCAAGCCCGATAACTTAGAAATTAAAAAGTAGTCTAAAGCAGTGCTCAAATGATTTTGGTTTTCAGGCAGGAAAACAACCCCGTGATGATCAGACGTATGCTTTAATACGTCGCAATCATCGAGCGGGGAAGTTTGACGAACCTGATGGCCAAAATCAGAAGAGCACTTATTCGACACAGTAACCTTCAGCGATAGCCAAAGCAAAAAGGCAAGCTGCGTTTTCCCTCTGGGAGTCGGATTCACATCCGTAAAGACTCACTTCAGACTTCTTAGTACTTGAACAAATAGAACCATCCTTCATCGGGTATGAATCACCATCAACTGTGACTTGAAAGTTACATTTTTTAGACTTTTCAATTTTACAACCGTTGTAGCCGTCTTTTTTTCCAAGTTTAAAGAGTTCTTTCTCCGTCTTACCTTTAAGAAAATTTTCAATTTCTTTAATCTTCGAAGGGGGAAGGTTATTAATCAACCCTGGAATTTGAGAGTAGTTATCCGATGGTTTAAGACTTTCATCAATCTTTTCCATACAGATATAACGTTGAGAACTCTCATCTTCATTCAGCTCATCACGCTTCTGAGCGCAGGCATCAAATGCCTTATTACACTCCATCGCATAAAAAGTTTTTACGACAACTGGAGTTTCATCTTTAACATCAACGAGTTCGTAGTTACAGATATCAACCGGTGAATATCTGTATCGGTAACCATTGTGGACGTAATAAGGATAGTTATTAAAACAACTAAACCCTGAACTATACTGATACCCCACCGGCTCCATAATCCAGCTACTATTATAAATAAGTCCTGAATCAATTCCTGAATGGTAACTAAAGGGAGAACTGTAATAACCTGTTGAATGAGAACAAGTATTAAATCGAGTTATTACTGTATGCCTTCTCACTCGGTAACGACCTCCATGATAACGTCTAAGAGCAGACACATTTCCGGAACGAACAGGAGTACTAATTTGTCTTTGCCGGTATTGAAGAATAGGAGCTGTATTTCTCCCTCTCATCCGGCTTCGACCTCTTTCAACATATTCTCTTCGATAAGAAGAGCCACCACTGCTCCAAGAGCCACCGCTACTTGAAGAACCTCCACTACTCCAAGATGACCCTGAAGATGATGAAGAAGAGCTTGAGCTTGATCCTGATCCCCAGCTTGATCGACTACTTCCCGATCCTACTGTTGAACTTGAAGAACCACTTGAGCTTGAAGAGCTTCCTGTTCTGGAAGAAGTTCTTCCACTTGAGGGTCTGTTTCTTTGAGCAAGGACTTCACTGGCAAGAAACAGAGAAAGTATAGATAGAATTAAATATTTGTTTGTTTTCATTGTTGACCTCCAAATCGCTTTAATTAGTTACAATCCGCTAGACCAACAGCTGCAAACACAGATCCAAGACCACCAATGATTCCTGCCGTAAGACCCTGCTTAGAAGCATTTGCTTTCTTTTCATCAACAGCATTAAGTTGTGAAACTTCTTCTAGTTCAAGTTCTGTGGTGTCTGTATTGTACTCAGCTTCAAAATATGCCAGGTCAACATTCACTTCTCCAATAAGAGCATGGGAGTCAGAAATAAAGAATTCGTAATCCCTAACAAGAAGATACATATTCTCGACTTCTTGCGAACTATACTCTCCTGAGTTAATCCTTCTTTGAAGTTCAGCTATTTCATCCTGGTAATAGATAATATCAGACTCATAAGTTGTAATCTCTAATTCAAGGTCAGCCTTGGTATTCAAGTAATCGTTATTAAGCCTTCTTCTTCGATCGATAAAGTCTTGAGTTACAACTTCTTTGGAGGCCGTTGCATTCACAAGAGCGATAATTCCAAGAACAACACCAACTGCAACAAGAGGAATCCCAATCGTTTTACCTGCTGAACAACTAATAAAGTTTGAACCTGTAGATTGTGAACTTTCAAAAGCATTTTTAAGAATAAAAGAAATGTCTTCTTTTCCTAGATCGTTTAATGAACCAGCATCTTCTAAAGTTGTATCAAGTACTTCATTAAATTTGTTATAAGCTTCTTTCGAACTATTTTGAGCAACATAAAGCTGTAATTCACCAGAGGTAACTTTGGCGTCAATGAGATCACTTACGAGCTTTTCAGTGGCTTTCTCCATACTTTCACCATTGAGAAATACAGATGACTTAAAGTCAGAGAACAAGCGATCGACTTTTGTTCGTTTTGTCGGATCAGTTTGCTTTTTGGCCATGGCCGGTGTGACGGATGTCGTTAATAACAGAAAAAAGATTAAAGATGACG
>JAUHYH010000146.1 GCA_030426585.1 Bacteriovoracia bacterium | reverse complement strand
AAGGAATGGTTTTAAGAGTTGGGAAGAATGCTCAGTCTAATGATGGACTTCGGTCTAAATGGGCAAAAAAAGATGATTGGTGGTTTCATATTGAAAATGTTCCCAGTGCCCATCTTTATTTTAAAAATTCACAAAATCTTGCCTTAACTCCTGAAGTTCTACAAACTTTAGGAAGTGCTTTAAAGCAGTATTCAAAGTTTGAGAGTGATCAAGTACCTTTACTTTATACGCAAGTAAAAAACCTCAAAGGAGTGAAAGGGAAACCAGGCTCTGTTTTCTTCAAAAAAGAAAAACGTATGGTCATTAACTTTGATCCATCCTGGGAGAATAATCTTGAATAAAATTAAGAAATGCTTAAAAATTCTCGGTCCAGGATTGGTCTATGCAGGAGCCGCGATAGGGGTTTCTCATCTTGTTCAGTCTACACGAGCAGGAGCTCTTTATAGCTTCGAACTCGTCATCTTTATCCTCATCGCAAATTTTCTTAAACTTCCGTTTTTAGAGATGGGAACTCGCTATCCTAATGTAAAAGGAAAAAGTCTTCTCAATGGTTATAAAGAGTTGGGGAATATCTATCTTTATCTTTTTTTAGCGATTGAAGTACTTACGATGTTTATCATTATGGCGGCGATCTCTATTGTGACTGCTGGGATAACTCTACTTCTATTTCCAATCGAAATTTCTCCTGTTGTAATGGCCTCGGCTTTAATGGGAATTTCTGCTGTGATTTTAGTGATAGGGAAATATACCATTCTGGATAAAGCAGTAAAGTATATTGTTATCACTCTTTCGATTGCAACAATTAGTGCGCTAACAATCTCGTTAACGAATTTTGATTTTTCTTATGCAAGTGTCGCTTTTGAAAAATTTAGCTTTGGATCGACTACTGATCTTCTCTTTTTGATGGCCTTAATCGGTTGGATGCCAGCACCGATTGATATTTCGGCATGGCAATCCCTATGGACTTGTGAACGGAACGAATGGAAACCGGCAAGCCCTCAATGTCATAAAGAGGGAATGATTGATTTTTATGTGGGCTATATTGGAACAGCTTTTCTTGCTATTTGTTTTCTTGGTTTAGGGGCAGTTGTTATGAATCCCACAGGTGAAGCCTTCTCAGGAAGTGCCGTTCAGTTTTCGGGGCAACTTGTAGAGCTCTTTTCCTCTGGACTTGGAGCCTGGTCAAAAATGTTGATTGGTTTTGCCTGTCTTGCAACGATGGTAAGTACAACGATGACTTGCTGTGATGCTTTTCCAAGAGTTCTTAGTCGAGGGATAATTCTCTATAATGGGAAAGAAGAGAAGAAGGATTTTTATTATCTTATAAGTATCATTGTATTAGTGATTGGAACTTTTTTAGTTCTAGCTCTATTTCTCGAAAACATGCGGGCGATGGTCGACTTTGCAACGATTATCTCTTTTCTCGTTACGCCTTTTATTGGTTGGTTAAACTGGCGCATCTTTAAAAAACATATTTATAAAAAAACAAAGTACTTTAAAATCCTCGATAAAGTTTCAATCGGGAGTTTGATTTTCTTTAGTGGATTTGTGATTCTTTTTCTTTTTCTTAAAATCTAAATCTGATTCTCAAATAAGTAACTATTATCGACTAACCAAATTAAGTCTTTTTTAGAAATTGACGTCGATTTAGCTTTCGAATAAGTCATTTTACTTTTATTCCAGATTAGTTTTAATTTCTTATTGTCCTTTTTCTTTTCATAGTGTGCAGGGTAAAGAATCAAGTCTGTCCCTTTAATTGGAAAACGAAAAATATAGCACTCAGTAGCTCTTTTCTTGCACTCTGGATTCTCTGGAATCGCAGTAACCAAGTTATCTAGCGATACGTCAGCGTCCTTTTTATAGTTTTTGTATTTCATTATGTTGATTGAATCTTGATTGGCAGTGGGGCCCCATGACGTTCCTACTTTTATGAGATAATCAAATCTTTTCCCCTTGTAATGGAAGTATTCTGTCCTTGATTCTGCAGCACGGTGAATAAGTTTAACGTATCCATTATATGGCTGGTAGTTTTTGGGATCGAGACAAGTTGGGAACTCACTAATACTTTTTGTGAATTCCGCATCGGTATAATTAATTTTGTTACAGAAAGGAGTATCTTGGAAAAAATTTTGAAATGAAAAATGCTGAGTCTTAAATTCTTTTTTAGGGTTAATATCTTGAGATTGAATCCGCTTCTGATCTGCTTCTTTATATTTTGTAGTGTTGCTGAGATTAGATGAACAAGATATCAAAAACGAAAAAGCGAGAATTAAAAAAAAATTCATGCATACTCCTAAGGTTAGAATTACTCTGAATTATACACAGGATAAGATTAAATGAAAGGTGGATTAATAGACCTTACTCAGATCACAGCTATAAGCTCCAGGCTTATAGTTCGCTAACCTTGATTCATAGATTCGCTGGAATTTTTCTTCACCATTATGAGTGCTTGAGAAAGGAAAGATCGCGATCCCACCCCGTGGAGTGAATTCTCCAATCACTTCAAGGTATTTAGGTTTCATCAATTCTTGAAGATCATTACAAATTTTCTGAATACAATCTTCATGGAAATCACCGTGGTTTCTAAAGCTGAAGAGATAAAGCTTTAAAGCTTTTGATTCCACCATATCGACATCAGGAATGTAGTTGATAAAGATTTTTGCGAAGTCTGGCTGACCGGTAAGGGGGCAAAGTGAAGTAAATTCGGTACAAACAAAAGACACCCATTGGTCTTTACCCGGGTTTTTGTTTTTGAATTTCTCAAGAACCTCAGGGGCATAGTCTTGGCTATACTTTGTGCCCGCACTTCCTAAGTGGTTCACACCCTCTAATTCTTTGTCGGTTCGCCCTTGTGACATAGTTAATTGTCTCCTAAAATTGCCCTATTACTCCCATAATCGGGAAGGAGCTGTAAAGCGGTGTATCAAATCTATGTATATATTCCACGGAATATGAAAGAGCTGGTGAAAGAGGCCATGTTTATGGCCGGTGCGGGTCTAGTTGGGAACTACAAACGCTGCAGCTTTGAATATGAGGGGACCGGTCAGTTCGAACCAATGAAAGGGAGTGATCCCCATATTGGAACAATGGGTCAATTAGAGAAAGTTCAAGAGGTTAAAGTTGAGATGGTCTGCCAGAAAGCGGATATCAAGGATGTCATTGCAGCGATGAAGGCCGCTCACCCTTACGAAGAGCCAGCCTATGGGGTTATAGACCTGGAAGAGCAGTAAGACTTTATCAATTGGCAAACCCCCTCAAACATCCAAAAATGCCATCGTGAGATTCCTAATCCTTTTATTCCCCTTAATTTGCTTCGCGGAACAGCCTGAGGCGATTTACGGTACTAATGATCTTGTTCAGGTTACAGATTTAAAAAGTCCCAAGTTGATTGAGCTTTCCAAATCAATTGCTATTCGTGTTTCGAAGTCTTCAAGACTTAAGAAATTAAAAAAAGTTTCAGAGGGGAAACTTTGTAGATCAGTTTCTTATTATAAGAAGAAAAGAATTGAAAAGGCCTGTACCGGATTTCTTGTTGGGAAAAACAAATTGATGACTTCCCTTCATTGCCTTGAAGGAGAGGGAGAAGGGTTTGAATCAAGACTTGAGAATGGGTGCAAAAATTTTCGATGGATGTTTGATTATAGTTCTCCCAAAATGAAAAAAACTTATGCTTGCAAAAAGGTTCTGGAATATGCAGGGGAGTTTGGAGTTACGAATTATTTTGAAAATGATTATGTTCTTATCGAACTTGAAGAAACAGATTCAAGGCCAATACTAAAAATCTCTAAAAAAGAATCTCCCAATGAAGTATTTATGATGGGGCATCCGATGGGGCTTCCTTTGATGGTTAGCCAAACCGGAGAGGTTCTTGAATCATTGGGATCTTTTCTTTTTACAAACTTGGATGCGTTCGAAGGGAGCTCAGGCTCTCCGGTCTTTAATAAGGAAACTTTTGAAGTTGTCGGGATTCTTAATAGCGGGCGTACTGATTATTTTCACAATGGAAAATGTGTTGAGTTTGAGACTTACGAGAACTCAGAAGGTCGAGAAGCGGTATTTGAGCTCAGAAACCTGACTTTTGAGATCGAGTAAAGCAAGATTTTCCGTTCCAATAACTCTGCTCAGATACTAGTCCTCAATAGGCGAAAAGTCTTATGGAGGAATTCCATATGAAAGCGCTAATTATTGGATTTTCAATTGTTTTTTCGTCGGTAGCGACGGAGTACGACCATCATTCTTTTAAAAAGTTTGATTACCCTGAGCGATCTTTTTCGATCATCGTAACCCCCGAAGGTTATTACCCTGATCATCTTTTTGCTTTTGAAGGAGAAAAGATTCGTTTCTTTGTTACTTCAACTCTAGCAGAACCTCAATGTATGTTGCTTCAAAGCCATAACCTTTTTATGTCAGCGAAACTTGGAAAAGTGACAGAAGGAGAAACGGTTTTTGATAAACCGGGTGAGTTCAACTACTACTGCCCTGGATTTGAAGGAAAAGGAAAAATAGTTGTTCTCGGTAAAAATGAAGGAAAGAAAAAGCAACTTAAAACAATGCCGGTGAATCGAAGCCTCGCAAGTGAAGTTGAAGATGAGTGGGTACCAAAAGAATAATTCATGAGTGTATTTAACGACGCTATCAAAAATTTTCTATCACCGATAAATGATCTTTTAGATGATGATTCCATATCTGAAATTATGGTTAATGGTCATAACGAAATTTATATTGAGCGCAGTGGAAAGCTTCATAAAGTTAAAAATAAGTTTAAAACAGATGACGATGTGATGGCGGCTTTAAGGGCCATTGCTCAAACGGTGGGAAAGAAGTTTGATCATGAAAACCCAAGACTTGATGCTCACTTGCCGGATGGATCTAGGATTGCAGCCGTTCTTTCTCCTATCGCTCAAAATGGTACGACGTTTTCAATTAGAAAGTTCTTTAAGGAAAAGGTTCTTTTAAAAGATCTCGTAAATTGGGGAGCTCTTTCAGATGATGCTGCTCGATTTTTAGATATTTGTGTTTATCTTGGGAAAAATATTTTAGTTTCCGGGGGAACAGGATCAGGGAAGACAACACTTCTCAATGTTGTGGCCTCTAGGGTTCCCGGGCATCAACGAGTGATCGTAGTTGAAGATACCAAGGAGTTAGAAATTGAAGGAAAACACATCGTTCAATTTGTGACTCGTAAAGAAGATAAGCTTGCAAACCTTGAAGGTGTCGGCATTCGTGACCTTCTTCATTCGGCCATGAGACTTCGACCCGATCGAATTATTGTTGGTGAAGTAAGAGGAGATGAGGCGCTTGATCTTGTGAATGCAATGAACACAGGACACGACGGAAGTATGGGAACTGTTCACGCGAATAATCCCGCTGAAGCTTGCCTGAGACTTGAAACCCTTTGCCTTCTTTCGGGAACACAAATCCCAGCAAATTCATTGAAGCTTATGATTACGAATGCTTTGAGTCTCATTGTTCAGACGAAAAGATACGCTGATGGAAAGCGTCGTATTTCTCATATTTCGGAAGTTTTAGGAATTAGAGAAGATGGTGGCTATAACATTCGTCATATCTATGAATGGGTGCAAAAAGGGCGTGATGATAAGACGGGTGAGCTCGAAGGTGAATTGGCCCCTTGCCAGTACCTACCGACCTTCTTTCACGAGATTAAGGTGAATAAACTGCCGTTTCCAAGTTCTAAATTTCAAATGCCGGCTTGGGCTAAGTCCGTTAAAGGCATTAAAACCAAGAAAGCCGCTTAATTGCATTTATTTCCGAATCTTCTTCGTCGTCTCTGTCGACTCGTAGACTGCGACGTATAGAGAGATACGCCTCGTCTCCTCGCTCAGGACTCCTTGAGTCTGCATGAAATAAAAGCAATTGATTAAAATGGTCAGTCATTGACCCTCAATAAAGAATTTTGATATAAAAATCCCTAAATTAGGTTTAAAATTATAGATGCGAGGGTGCTATGTCTAAAATCGCCAATGTTCACGCGCGGCAAATTCTTGATTCGCGAGGAAATCCAACAGTAGAAGTCGATCTCACTACCACTTGTGGAAAGCTTGGAAGAGCGGCTGTGCCTTCGGGGGCTTCAACGGGGACTAGAGAAGCACTGGAACTTCGTGACGGTGATAAAAGTTATTTTTTAGGAAAGTCGGTCAGAAAAGCCGTCGACAATATCAATTCTAAAATTGCTCCCATTCTTGAAGGTTATGATGTTTTTGACCAAGCTGGGCTTGATCAGAAAATGCTCGACCTTGATGGAACAGAAAATAAAGAAAATCTTGGGGCCAATGCCATTCTTGGGGTAAGCCTAGCGGCTGCTCGAGCGGGGGCACTCGCTAAAGATAAAGCTCTTTTTGAATACCTAGAATCTGATTTGAAAGCTCCTCAGTTTGCAACCGGAGCACATCTCCCGGCTCCATTGATGAATATTATTAATGGCGGAGAACATGCTTCTAATAATCTCGGTTTTCAAGAGTTTATGATTCTTCCTTGT
>JAUHYH010000145.1 GCA_030426585.1 Bacteriovoracia bacterium | reverse complement strand
AGGTTTTGTGATTTTGTCTTTAAGAGTTTCAGAAGGTTTATGAAAGCGATCGAATACAGGAATCTTGTTCTCATTAGTATACCTGAGCATGAGCTCAAATATTTTAAGAATGCTATGGCAACTCATACGATTCACTGTACGTGTCCACTGAGAACCATTATATGTTTTCAATGGAATTCCAGATCCTGAAATAAAAAGCTTTTTATCTTTGTAGCCAATACTTGTGAGAAGTGCCGCCATATCAACACGGAACTGCCTTTCCCCTCCGAGGGAATGAAAAATGAGATCTGCAGGTATGTTCGCAGATACTGTATTCATATACTTTAAAATCTCAATTAACTTTAATGATTTCAGATTTAAAACTTTAGTTCCCGCTTGGACTCTTCCTCTTTTTACAAAAGGATTCTTGGTGCTAAATTTTATTTTTTTTATAGAAAGTAAAGGCGTTGAGGTCAATGAAGGAAAACTTCTGCGCTTTAAAAAATAGTCCTCCCAAATAGTTCTAGCAGCAATATCAAGACAGCGTGTTCCTGTACTATCTTCATCTGATTTGGAAATTCTAATCCGGGCTGTTTTCCATTGATCGACATTGAGATATCTCTCTAAGTGATATTTATTTTCTTCCATTCTTGGAGCGTAAGGTCTGCAATAGTGGATTCCGTTAATTTCATCAAAGACTTGTGCATGGGATGAGTTATCAATCGCCTGTGGAGCAAAATAGAAATTTTGATCAAATGTTAAATTTTCAATTTGATGAACACCCATTTTGTTCAACTGAGTGATCATATTATAGAGGCTTCTTCTCGCAAAGATAGGATCTTTTCCTCCTTCAATATGAGCATTACTTCCTTGAATATAAATTTTTGTATCAAAAGTTTTTTGTGAGCCTAGTTTATTGAGGGCCCACAGGGTTGTTAAAACTTTTGAAACAGAGGCAAGGCCCAGAGGAGAATTGATATTGTGACCTTGAATATTTCCCGAGTCATCAATATAGCAAAAAGCCTGATTTTTTAGTTCGAGATCTCCTGCATTTGAGGAGGTCACTTTGCTTAACCAGGCATCAACAACGAGTGGTCTTGCTTGGAGAGAGCTGATTATGAATAGTGATAAAACAATTCCTTTTGTCTTCACTCTTAAAGCTTAACCCAAAGACTAAGATAACGACCAGTATCTTAGTAAAACTGTCGGCTTTAGCTGCTTACTGAACGAAGTTCTTGTTCCTCAGGGTCTTTGGAAGTATTCTCAAGGCTCAATGAGCGGCTTTGAACTCAAATCAAATTATTTACCCACTGGTGATCAGCCCCAAGCGATCGATTCTCTCGTGGATAGCTTTAATAAAGGAAGAAAATTTCAAACTCTTCTCGGGGTAACCGGTTCAGGGAAAACATTCACAATGGCGAATATCATTCAACGCCTTCAGAAAAAAACTCTTATTCTCGCCCATAATAAAACTCTTGCGGCTCAGCTCTATGAAGAATTTAAAGGTTTTTTTCCTAAGAATGCTGTTGAGTACTTTGTTTCTTATTATGATTATTATCAACCAGAGGCTTACGTCCCTGGGTCTGATACCTATATCGAAAAAGATGCTTCTGTTAATGACGATATCGATAAGCTTCGGCATTCAGCAACGCGGAGTTTATTAGAACGCGATGATGTTATTGTAATTTCATCGGTAAGTTGTATCTACGGAATCGGTTCTCCTGAGGAGTACGGTAAACAAAAGATTAAAATTTTCAAAAACCAAAAAATAAAACTAAAAGAGTTCTTAAATTTCTTGGTAATGATTCAATACCAAAGAAATGATTATGATTTTTCTCGAGGGAATTTTAGAGTGCGCGGTGAAACGGTTGAGGTTTTTCCAAGTCATGAAGATGAGTATGCGGTAAGAATTGAGTTCTTTGATGATGAAATTGATGAAATTATGATTATCGATCCTTTGAGAGGAACAATCCTAGATAACCTCAATAAAATAACGATTTACCCTTCCTCTCACTATGTAGTTACTCAGGAACGTTTAAAGACGGCCATTGGAACCATTCAGGATGAGCTTAGGGTGCAACTTCAAGTTCTTGAGTCTCAAGATAAGCTCGTTGAGAATAGAAGACTCTCTCAAAGAACCTTACTCGATCTAGAAATGTTAGAGGAACTTGGTTATTGCACAGGAATTGAGAATTACTCCCGTCATCTTACAGGAAGTGCTCCAGGGGAACCTCCTCCGACTTTAATAGACTTCTTTGGTGATGAATTCCTTCTTATTAGTGACGAGTCTCATATTACAGTTCCTCAGGTTGGAGGAATGTACCGAGGGGATAGAGCGAGAAAAGAAACGCTAGTTGAACATGGTTTTCGATTGCCAAGTGCTCTGGATAATCGTCCTTTAAATTTTGAAGAATTTGAAAGCAAGTATGACCAAGTTCTCTTTGTTTCTGCAACTCCAGCTGATTACGAAGTGAAAAACTCTCAAGGTGAAATTGTTGAACAAGTGATTAGACCGACAGGACTTCTTGATCCTGTTGTTGAGTTTCGCCCTTCAAATAATCAGGTCGATGATTTCCTTGGAGAATGCAGAAAAGTTATTCGCGAAGGGGGAAGGATTTTGGTAACAACTCTTACTAAAAAACTTTCAGAAGAACTAACTCATTATTATAACAGCATTGGTCTCAAGGTGAAGTACCTTCATTCAGATATTGATGCGATTGAGCGAGTTAAAATTATTCGAGAACTAAGAGAGGGAGTTTTTGATCTTCTTGTAGGAATCAACCTCTTAAGGGAAGGACTTGATATTCCTGAAGTTTCTCTTGTTGGAATTTTTGATGCTGACCGAGAAGGCTTCTTACGCTCAACCCGTTCACTGATTCAAACAATCGGTAGGGCGGCCCGGAACTCTGAAGGACGAGTTATCCTTTATGGTGAAGTCGAGACTAAGAGTATTAAGGAGTCTATGGAAATAACTGAAAATCGCAGAAAACGCCAAATGGAATACAATAAAGAGCATGGGATTACCCCTCAAACGATTCAAAAAGATATCCGAGAAGGAGTGCTTGAATATCTCGGTCGAAAAACTAGCAAGAAAAAAGGCGACAAGGGGACATTGAATCTTAAAATGCTGACCCCACAAGAAGTTGACAAGACAATCGCCAAATTGACGGAGAAAATGAAAGCTGCAGCGATGGATTTGAATTTTGAAGAGGCTGCTCGATTAAGAGATGAAATAAAAGAATATAAAGACATCCGTCTTTTATTATAAGGAGATAAAATGAAAGGGTTGATTGTATTGTTTTTTGTCGTAAATCTTTATGCGTCTAAAGGTGGACCTGAAAAAGAAGCTATGAAAGGAGAGGTTTTTGCTGACAAGAAAAAAATGGCGCTTGAAAGAATTGATCAGCGTTTAAAAAGTCTAGGAGACTCTAAAGCCTGTATTACAGCTGCTACTGACATGAAGGGTTTAAAAGAGTGTCGGAAGCAAGAACATGAAGCCAGAAAAGCGAACAAAGAAAAATTTAAAGGTTTAAGAGATGCGAAAAGAGCTGAATGGAAAGGGAAGCGTGAAAAGATGAAAGGCAAAAAGCCTGACGTCAAAAATGTTGAATCTCATTAATGTCTAAATTCTTTATAGGGAAGGTTGGAATGGCCACTCCATTCTAGGAGTCGGCTTCTAACCTTTCTATGAAACTCCTTAAGCGTATAGTCTTCTTTTTCTAACTCTATTAATGCAAAAGTTAAATTGTGTCCTGAAATATTATAAGAAAAATCTAAATTAATAAGCCGAGTCCAAGTTCCCGTATTTATAAATGTTGTTCCGTCGTGGTAAGCCCTGTATCGAGCAA
Source organism: Bacteriovoracia bacterium (assembly GCA_030426585.1). Lineage (GTDB taxonomy): Bacteria > Bdellovibrionota > Bacteriovoracia > Bacteriovoracales > Bacteriovoracaceae > JAUHYH01. The sequence goes on along the minus strand of JAUHYH010000145.1, from coordinate 2,677 downwards.
AGTGGGTATGACCCGTGAGAAGAATCTTCGCTTCCTCTTTTCCATGAAAAAATTTTCGAGTGAGTTTTTCGTAATTTTGAAAAAGAACTAATTCTTCTTTTATATCTCTAAGAATAACGTCGAGTTTAAACTTTGAAAGATAAAGGTTCCAAAAGCGAATCATGTTAAAGTAATAAACATTTGCCAGCATAAACCTTAACGTAAAGAAAGTATCAAAAATAAGGCCATGAATAAGGTATTGCTTAATCGGCATAATCTGATTGATATATTCTCTTTCTGGTTTGTATTTATTAAGAACTCTATAACAATAATAGGAGCCCCAGGCTGGAATTAAATACTCTTGCCCATCTTGGGCTTTGATTGTGGTATTTTGAGGGTCAAAGATATGGGCCCTTTCGTATTGATGCCCATGCTGAAGAAAGACTCCCGGAGCTGGTTGGTAAGTATCTTCATCATAAACAAGCTTAAGGTGGTCTCTTACAATAGGATCGAAAAACGAAAGAAGTTTCCTTCTAACAGCAGGAAGAACAAGTTCCGCATCGTGGTTTCCAATAATATAAGTGATTTTTTTATCGGGACCAAGGAAGTCACTCATGGCCTCAAAGACTTCTTTATGGCCATTGTAGATGAGTTTTAACTTTTCGACACTGGCTGCTTCACTCCAATACTCATCATCAAAAAAGTTAACATAAGGAACTGCAAGAAAGTCGAGGAAATCACCATTGATAATAATTTCAACCTTTTGATTACAAGACTTAAAGTAGCGAAAAAAGTTAATGAGTTCAGTGTCATGAAAGAAATCCTCTAAAAGGTTTTTCTTCCCAAAAAGGTATTGACCCGCACCGAGATGAATATCGGAAATAACAACAATAATTTTCTCAGCATTGGGATTGATTTCGATCATAGGCTATTTACCAGTAATAAGCTCAAGTCTACTCATCGAAGGGTTGTATGGTGTAATCGAAAGTGTGTCTGAAGCGACAAGATCAACGTCAAGAGTTTTGGTACTACTCATCTCAAGGTTTATATACCGAAGCGGTTCATCGTTTTTAATAAGTCTTAAGGTGAAGTTTTTAAAAGAAGTATTTTCAAGAGTTATTGAAGCCTTTCCTTGGTGGGGCTTAATGGGGAGAACTTCGATACTTTGATTTTTAAAGTTTACGCGGATGTTTTTCTCGGCCCCAAGACCGAGTGAGGAACTCAAGAACAATAAGAATAAAATTAATGTTTTCATGTCTCTATTATATTGTGCGTTGTGACAGAGTGAAATAGAGGATTAAACCGGAAAATACTGCTTAACAGGCAAAAAAAGCGGTATTAGCTGAGTTCCAGCCTCGGTCATAAGCAAAAAAAAGGGAAAATAATTCCGAAAGTCCATAAAGATTCTTTAGATAATGCCGAAAAATTTACCGTAACCCTTAACGGGGAACGTAAACAAAAAAAGGTGCACGGAAGCATAACAGTTTTCAAGGTGAGGACTGGACACATGGAGTTAGTGAGAAAACATTAAGGAGGATTTAATGGGTTTTCGAATCAACACCAACGTTGCTTCCCTCGGTGCTCAAAAGAATCTCGTGAGAAATGCTCGAAGTCGTGAAGACAACTACTCAAAGTTGGCTTCTGGACAACGGATCACGAAATCTGCTGACGATGCTGCTGGGTTAGCAATCTCAGAGAAATTGATGGGACACATCCGATCAATGAGACAAGCCGACCGAAATGCGAATGATGGTATTTCAATGGTTCAAGTTGCAGAAGGTGCTTTCGGAGAAATTGGAAACATGCTCAACAGACTTAGAGAGCTAGCGATCCAGTCTTCTTCAGACACAATCGGTGACGATGAAAGAGGGTACGTCGACATGGAGTACCAGAACCTGAAGGAAGAAATCGATCGTATTGCGCAATCGACAGACTTCAATGGTCACAAACTAATGAATGGTCAAGGTGGACAACTTGATTTCCAAATCGGGATTCACAATGATGCAACATTAGACAGACTGACTTATGATGCAGAAAGAACTGATGCCACTATTGGAGCACTAGGAATCGATGGGATTTCAGCGCTTACAAAAGGTGATGCACAAGATTCACTTGAGAAACTTGATGCTGCAATCGGTTTTGTAAATGAAAACAGAGCGGAACTTGGTGCTCTTCAAAACAGACTAACAGTCGTTTCGAATGGTATCCAAACTTCAGATGAGAACTTATCTGCTGCGTACTCTCGAATCAGAGACCTTGACTACGCTCAAGGAACTGCTGAGAACGCGAAGCTTAGTATCGTCAACTCTGCTGCAACTTCTGTTCTTGCTCAGGCCAATACAAATGGTCAGAATGCTTTAAGACTTTTAGCTTAATAAAATAAAGTCACATAATTAATCTACGCGAAAAGGGGCCCCGAGAATTCAGGGCCTCTTTTTTTATCTGACTGCAAAAACAAACAAAAAGTTGACTTGATTATACTTGCGTGTGCAAGTATGTTGGAGAGGATGGTGAAAAATCTATTTGACCCTTGCATTTACTTTAATATCTCTGTCCTCAATAGAATGCTAAGTAAGCAATGGAAAGAAGTATTTGAGAAGTATGATTTAATAACGACGGAAGCTTATATTTTATTTGCGCTCTGGGAAGACCCAGAGATTACTCAAAAATATTTAGCAGATACATTCTCGTTTAATCA
>JAUHYH010000144.1 GCA_030426585.1 Bacteriovoracia bacterium | reverse complement strand
TATTTAAAACTAAAGTCAGTATTTAATATCTTTCAACCCGTGCGAAGAAAAAGTCCCAAAGGTCGATTCAGCCAAAGCCTTACAGTCCCGAGATATCGCTTCGATTGAATTCCCGAAAACAATTCCTGGTATAAATTGATTGAAGTCCATAGAAGTATCATCATCGATATGACAAACACCAGAAACCGCACCTATTGGAACTTGCTGATCAACATTTACTCTTTTTAATCCTGAGGAGCTAAAAGTATCGTAAGCGAACTGAGCAAGCATCTCACAGTCTTTGATAATATCGATAATAGAATTTCCATAGATTGTGCCAACCACGATCTGACCAAAATCAAATGAAGTATCATCGTCAATATGGCATTCACCGCTTTGAAGATCTATCCCTGGTGAGCTCGAAGCGATAATATCAATAACCGCCTCGGAGTGAGATTGCGAAGGGTACATCGCTTGGGCCATCGCCTGACAATCAGAGATCAGTCCAGCAACACTATGACTTCGTACATCTACAACACTTTGGTTTAAATCCAGACTTGGGTCATCATCAATATGGCATTTAGCTGAGTATAGGACTGGGGACGGCGGGTAAGGTGAACCAGGTCCCCCAGGACCTCCGGGTCCCCCTCGAATCCCCCCAAGCATTGACTTCATTCCCTGACCAATATGAATCAGTTCTTGAACATCCGATTTTAGTTTTCGTTCAATTGCTCCAGAAGCGTTTCCATACTCAACTCTCTCAGAAAGTTTGAGAATTTTTGCTGAAAGTGTCCGGAGCTGTTCTGCCGACTCTACAAGTTCTCCTGCCATAAGCTGGAAAGTTGAAAAGACAAATGTAAACAATACGGTTTTTTTGAACATAGTTACTCCTTGGACAGTGTGTTCGTTATTTATTTCGTCATGAAATCTTTCGCTTACCTTTATAAAAGCAATTCCAATGCCAAGATAAAGAGTTTTTTCAGTGTCAGTTTGAAACTGTTTTCTATGTGCTCGATGCGTTAATGTAAGTTTAAAGGGGCAGAGTGACCAAAAGAAACCTCCCTACATTTTTCAATGCAGGGAGGTTGAAGATTATTTAATAGTAACTTCAGTTACGCCGTAAAGACCTTGAGAAATAATAAACTTATTCCCTACTTTTCTAATATTTCTAAATCCAAAAACAAATTCAGCAGAATTATCTTTTGAATCCTTATCAAACTTGGAAGTAACTTCAAGTTGTCTCACATCTTCGTTTTCATCAATCTCAAAAAAGTCTAGTTTCTTATCATTTTTGATAACAACGTATGTTTTCTCATCTTCATCTTGAACGACAGTCACAAGATTAGTTGATTTATAATAATCTGGAATAAAATAAGACCGAGAATAGAACCGCCCAGAATTATCAACATTCCAAAATTCTAATCGATGCTGACCTTCAGATCCATCATAAGAAATCAGGAGATCACCATAAAGCGTCTCTGCAAGTGAATTATTGAGGACATCAGCAATAGTTGCTGTCTTATTGGCCTCGTCAATCTTTAAGGTAATCGTATTTAAACTATTTCGACCAAAATCAGATGGTCTACTTGAATAATTATAATCAATTCGTCTAAACCATGGACTATAACCGCGAGAATCAGCCCCATCTTCAGTAATAAGATACCCATTCTTAGTCGAGATAGGCATTCCTGGCACATTGATTGAAGCTGAGCATTCTATCTTAGAGTCTTTAAGTTCAAGTTTTTTCATATAAGGAAGATAGAAATAGCTCTTACGGTTTTTATCATCTTCAAATTGAACTTCAAAAGCATTAAAGGCATAGAGTTCTGAATCAATTTCACTAAAACTTAGATAATCATCCTCTGCAAAGAAGTACTTACAATTTTCAGCAATTGATAATTCTCTGATTACTCCATTTTTAGCAAGGGCAAATTGGTCTGCTAAGTTAATTAATAATCCTTGAGAAGTCTCTATTAACTCTGTTCTTTTGTAAGATGAATCATCATCAGAGTATTTGAGATCGAACCTTTCAAGTCTTTCAAGGATAGAAAAATCCCTGAGGTCAATCTCATTTAATTGGTAATAACTTTTTCGGTTGTAATCATAACTACGCCCGTTACTCATTTCTCTTTTTACAGTTTCTTCAAAGGAAGAAAGAACATACATTTTCCCTTCAGAGAACTTATGCCATTCATACTTTCCATCAACCTTAAGAGTCTTTATCACATCCTTTAATTCAGCATCTGAGTTATCACTATTGATTAACCGAAGCTCTAGAGAATACTCATCGCTAGCAACGACTTGAACAGCTTCACCACTTGGCAACTCTTTGTAGTCAATAATATTTCTAGCTAATTCTAAGATACTTAGAGTTTCTGCGATACCGTCTTTTTTTGTTTTAACTTTATCGAAAGACTCTAACGACTTATCACTAAAAGCATTGATAACTTTAACTTCATCATTAAGAAAAACTCTCTTCAACCATGTTTTGGATCCAACAATTTTATTACCGGCAGATAACTTAAGAGCGTCCATATCAACATTAATTAATTGAGCTCCATCTCTTCTTAACTCACCAAAGTAAACAGGGAAAAGGATTTGATATTTTCCTTCTTCAGAGTTCATGAATTCAAAATATTTATCTTTTTGATTTAACCGGGCCCAAACCTTTCTATCTTCAATTGTTAGAGTATCAATTTCAGAATGCTTATAGCCTGCTTCAGTTTTTTCAATTTTAAAAAGTTTCGCCTGGGGGTAGCGATCATTTGACTCATTATTCACTGAAGGAACGATCCCTCCAAGGCCGAGTACATACTTTTCACCTTTGTAAGTTAAAGGAAAAGCTTTACTAATCCAGCCAGGGAATTGAAGTTGCCCTTGGTGAGAGATTCCCTCTTTGGGGTTTGAAATATCAAAAAGATCGAAAGGGTCAATTCTATTGACGGGGACCCAGAAAGTGTAAAGAAGATCGTCAGCAACTCTAACATCTTCAAGCTGTGCACTTAATCCATTTGTATCACCAACTGTGATGGTTCTTTTTTTCTCAGGAACTAAGATTTGATCTGCCTTGGAAAAAGGAACGGCCTCAACAGCGATTCTCCAAATGGGGTTATCGCTCCTCTCTTTAGTTTGATAATTGCTTACCATAAATAAATAATTTTTATGAATAAAGACCTGCGAACGTTCAGTTACTCGACCTTTTGCTTGGGCAGTGAGTACTTTTTCGATTTTCCCTTCAGGGCTAGTGATGTCGAAGGCATTAATTCGATCACTTGGATCTCTCCAGTTAGTAGAAGAAACAAGGACATAATACTTCTCTCCAACTTGAAGCGTATTCATTGTTCTTACGTAACGATTATCATTTGTTAAACTTTTAGATTCGATGAAATCTAACTTCTTATTTTTATCTAATACAATTGAACTAATAGAAGCTCTTCTTTCCTGATAGTCTCCTGAGTCAGTCACAAGATAAAGTACGTCCCCTACCATTCTTGAGTTTGATAATGAACCTTCTACTTCAATTGAAGAAATTAGCTTTGGTTCAGATGTGTTACTTGTATCAAGAGCATAGACTTTAGTTATATACCCCGATGATCTCATCCAATCGAGTCTTGGTTCATATTCAGTATTGAGAACGTAAACCACTTTTTTCTCTTTGTGATAATACATCTCACTTCGCCAATTATTATAAATAGGAAAACGGCCTTTGATTTCGGGTTTATCGACACCATTTTCGAAAGTGATAACTTGAAAACCTCTATATCTATTTAATAGGAAAAGTTCTTTTGCTCCCTCATCTCCAAGTTTAAAAACATCTGACTCTTGTATCTCTCTTGAGATACCTTTGGGAGCAGACGATCTCATCGCTACATCCTCAGAATATCCATATGATCTGGAGTACGGTTTAAAAGCAAAATTTTGCTGCCCACGATCTCGCTTTGTTAACTTTTCAAGATAAGCCTCTGTGAGAAGATCTTTACTAGGTAAATCAGGGTTAGTTTGTGACCAGACGGTCGGAATTAATAGGAATAAAAGGATCAGTTTCATGAAGCCTCCAGGATTCTCAAATTTGCGCAAACACTAACAGAGAGGGCTCAGGACGGCCATAACGCGAATCAGAAAATTCCTCTAAAGCCGATTAATCCATTTCTATAACGGACATCTGTTTCCACTTCCCTTGAGTAAAGCGCCAGGCGATGATTCCTGCAACTAACAAACAGTAAAGAATGACAAATCTCCAAGAAATTATCACCGCATTCTCATGGGCCATAAAAAGGTAAGCTGGGAGAACCATAAATGGCCATGGGATAATCAAAGCGACTAAAGAAACAAAACGAGTGTCTCCTGCCCCTTTTAGAGCAAAGGAGATATTAAGATAGATACTGTCGAACAAAACAAAAATAGCGACAATTTTTAATATTTCAGGGGTAAGCTTAGAAACTTGTTCCCATAATAAAAAGTTTTGATCATTTTTAAACCAAGAAAGATAGAACTCAGGAACCAAATAAAAACTGAGTCCCATTAAGGATATATAAAGAGCTGAAACTTTAACCCCATCCCACGCGTAATCTTCAGCTTGATCAGGCTTTTTCTCCCCTAGTTTTTGACCGACCAAAGTAAGAACTGCTTGAGCGACCCCGAGTGAGGGTAAAATCGCCAACATCATAATTGTGACGGCAATACTTGAACTTGCTAAAGCTGATTCTCCGTTTGGAACTCTTCCCATTAAAATCAGAAAAACAGTAAAGGCTAATCCTTCGAGTGCCCACTGCATACCACTTGGAAGTCCGTACTTTAGGAATTGCTTGAGAAGGTCAAAGTTAACTCCTCGGGATGATCTAATAGCATATTCAGTCTCATACTTTTGATTAAAAATTAGATAGCAACCATAGATCACTCCACAATAACTTGATAAAGAAGTGGCGTAACCCGCTCCCGCAATTCCAAGGGCAGGAAAATCAAAGTTTCCAAATATAAAGAGGTAATCAAAAATAACATTGAAGAGAAGAGCAACAAAATTGATTCCAATGACCTTTTTCGTTTGTCCAAGTCCTGTAAAAAAACCACTAATGGCCCCCATTAAGGCGATTGGAAGCGCCGAATACCCTAGCGCATTGAAATACTTCACTTCAAGATCCTGAACAACGGGTGAATGCCCAACAAGTTGAAAAAAGTCATCAGTAAAAAAGTTGAGTCCCAAAAATGCAACCCCTCCAACAATACTTACATAAAAAGCCTGCCAAACACTTGAGCCAATTTGAGATTTCTTCTGAGCACCAAAATATTGCGCCACAAAGGTTGTCACATAACTTGCGGTTTGCTGTAAAAGGGCCATCGGAACCCAAAAAACCCCCATCACTGTCATCGCTGCTCCTAAAGACTCCGTTGAATAAGCCCCGAGAAAGATTCGATCAATCGTAAGTTGCAGGTTCCAAAAGCTGTTTGCAATAATCAAAGGCCAAGCAATTGAAAGTAAAGTTTTAAGACGTTGGGAATTAATAAATGGTTTCATTCTTTTTTATCTATAAACGACAAAATGGCCGGAAGAAAAAGAAGGTCTGTTAATAAAGCAAAAAGTAAAATAATTGAACAAAGAATCCCAAAGTTTTGATTCGGGACAAAGTTCGCAAAAGCGAAACTTCCAAAACCACAAACTAATAAAAAGGTCGTTAGTACGAGTGCCTTCCCTGTCACTTCAAAGGTCTCTTCTATTGCTTCAGCGAAAGGTTTCCCTTCTTCTCTAATCTTTTTGAAGTTTGAAATGAAATGAATAGTATCGTCGACGGCAATCCCTAAACATACAACGATGACCATGCTGGTTCCAATATCAACATAATATCCCAATAAATAGAGCGCCGCTCCTCCGATGATTAAGGGAATAATATTGGGTAAAAGTGAAAGGACTGAAAGTTTTAAATCTCTAAAAACAACAAAGATTAGAAACATGACAAAACTGAGTGCCGATATAAAGGAATAGAAGAAAGAAGAAACAATCACTGAGTTCATCTTAGTATAGATAGGTAGATTACCCCCAATCCAGATTTTTAAATTATATTTAGCTCCAAGCTTATTGATCTCTTTTAACTTTTCTTCACTTTCTTTAGAAGTGCTTATATTCCAGAGCGCCTTTACTCTTACCTGAGAATTATCAAGACTTATTTGATTATTTAAATCGGTTCCGGGGGGAAGTCCTAATTGATAGAAAAAAAGAAGTTCAGCAACCGCTTTTTGGGTTTCTGGAATTTTATAAAATTCTTTTTTCCCATCATGAAGAATTTCATTTAGTTTTTTTATGATTTCGAGTAGTGATTTTATTTGAGTAATCTCTGGATCAGTTTTTAACTCTTTTAAAAAAGCGTCAACATTATTTAAGAAATCAGGATCTTTAATACCGTCATCTTTACCTGAATCAATGACAATATCAGCTCCACGCACCCCATTAATCTTAGAAGTAATAAAGTCATATGCCGACCTAATCGTCACTCTCTTATCAAAGTACTTTATCGGATCAGCATTTACTTCATTTTGTAGACTTATAACTCCAGAAATCCC
>JAUHYH010000143.1 GCA_030426585.1 Bacteriovoracia bacterium | reverse complement strand
AGCCACCACACAATTCGGGGCTATTCATACAAAGGAAAGGATCGTCTTCTACTTTAGTTGCTCCGTCATATTCAATCTTTAAAGCTTCGGCTTGTTTCTTTTGAGCATTAAAGGCGAAGGCATCATTAATTGCACCAAGACTACCTTGAGCCGATTGGTTTATGGCTGCAACTCCAGCATTATACCCTTGAGCATTGTGAAACAATTGAATGACTCGAGGGTCACCAGAGAGAGAATCACATGCATCTTTTGCTAAAACCCTTAGACATTTTTCTCCAAAGTTATTTGTACTCGGCCAGTTATTTATAATTGATTGCATAAACCCAACATTTTGTGTGTGAGTTGCACTGGTTGCAGCTGAAGAGATTGTCTTTGTATTGGCCAGTACTGCTTGAGTTCCTAAAGCGGTAGAGGCTGCATCTTCAGAATCCATAGACTTCAATCCATTTACTTGCTGTATCTGAAGAGTTGCTTGAGTTCCCATTTCGTTTGCTTTCATTGCCGCTGCAAAACGATTCTGTGCTTGGATTAGATCCGCACAGCTATTGTAGTCAAGAGTCGTACCCTTATTACAAACACAAGTGATAGAACCATCTAGACTTCGCTTTCCTTCCATTTTACTGGTTTCCTGACAACGATCGCTAAACTCTGATGAGTTTGAAAGAGTTGCTATTAATTTACTGAAATCTTCTTTTGCTAACGTCGTAACTTTACTTTCTTCATCTTCTGAACTTAATGCTGCATCATCCAGATCACCTTTTTTCTTTTTACCACCTGAACTGTTTTGTTCTAGTCCTGCGATACAGTCTTGAATATGGTCTAATCTTTCATCATCTTGGTGAGAGTGCTGACTAGAGCATGTTTCCCAATGTTCTGATTGTTTTAATTGATCTTCTAGACCAGAAGCACAAACCCCACTCGCACATGATTCTCCAGGATTAATATTATAATCAATCACTGGTCCACCTACTTGCCCAGCAACTTTTTGCTCAGAGACCTTTCCTTTCTCTTGACGGATGCAATAAGTAAGATTGCTTAGCTTCCATCCTCCTTGCTCACCTATTTTCACAGCAAAAGCGATACTCGAAGGACTCTCCAACATATTCACACAACTATTTACAACTTTTTGAAGCTCTAGATCTCCAGAAGAATTTACTTGTGAAATATAACTTTCAATAGCTGCTTTATCCGCGGGGTGAGGTTCATTAGCCTTCCCTGCATTTGGGTATAAGCTAAAAGAGAGAAAAAGAATCATTAATAAAAACAAGTTTTGCATACTAGTAGTTTATCTCTAAAGTATTATTATTCCCTTTGATGATCCTGAGAATCACCTCATTTCAAAGACTTATCGGTAAGTGAGTGATTTTCTTAAGTACCTCCAACTCTTGGCATATCCCTTCTAACATCAAAATTATAGCCCTTTAAATTATTTCAAAGAATTAAAGCCACAAGGCTTAACTCACGATAAAGAAATCAATGGTTTATCATTATTTATATATTTTTTTATTCACTCTCAGTGGGTCATTGTTTGCAAAAACAACTATTCAAAAATTGTCTCGGCAAATTAATCGATTAAGTCACTTAAACCAGTCCATGGTGAGAAGTTGCCCTCTAGGCGACAAAGATAACTCAATAGATGATCGAATTTGGAGAGATGCTGGTTTCAGCAATGCAACTGTATCAATCCTTGATATCAGTAATATCTATCAAAGTGACTTTAATAGATATACCCATAGTGTGGATCTGACTTTAGTAAATTTAAAGGGTGCAGGCTGGGATAAAGAACTATTAAAAAAAACTCTAGAGAGAGTCGCGGAAGTTTATAAACAATGTGGCATAAAAGTAAATAATCCTAAATATGTTGAAACAGACCCTCCATATAGCAGAGTCGATATCAGCGAAGAAAAGAACCATGATGCCGCTCTTGCTAAGCTACTTCCTAGTCCTTCACGTCCAACTCTCTTCTTTATTCGTTCAAATATTGAAGGAAAAACAGGATTTGCCTGGCCCAAAGACTTTGCTGATCCTCCGATCCAAAATACTGCCTTTATAACTGCTGAAGTTAATACTTCTGAGTATAAAGAAAAAAGACAAAAAGGATACAGCCCTACAGCTCATGAACTTGCTCATATCTTTGGAAACTGTGAGCACATTGAGGGAAAAGACTATAATATTCTTTCAAAGTACTATGACCGCGTAAGCTCCGACATCACTAAAGCCCAATGTGATAGCTTTAAAAGATCAAATCTCGTCAAGGAGATACCTGATGCATAAAATATTAATCCTACTGATCGTATTTTCAAATATTAGTTTTGCTAAAATGAGTGATAGCGAAATCATTGAAAACCAATTCCTTCATGATGAATGGGATGGCCCCAAGAAGCTCGCTCCTCTCATCAAAAAAGCAGATAAAAATCCCTGTGAATTCCTCATGAAGAAAATGGATGAGCACAAAAAAACCAACTTCGCTAAAGTCCGTGTCATGAAAACCATGACTCATCTTAAGTGCCAAGACAATCTCAAAGTTTCAAAAGAGTATCTTCACCCTAAGACCTATTTCACTGTTCAAGCTGAAGCTATCCGCATGGCCTCAAACCTGCCTACCAAACAAAAGAAAGAAGTTGTTCCGCTTATCAATATTCTCAAGCGGAAAACCAAGGATCAATATATCTTAGATACGATTAAAGAATTTGAGGGAACACTTAAAAAGAATTCTCAGAAGTAGTTGTGCTCTTTCTTTAGAGGCTTAGGCTCAAATCCCGTACATTCTGACCCCGACGCCATTTTAACCACAGTCATCGGTAACATCTTGGATTTAATATCAAATATGGAGCAAGCATAAGGCTGTTTCGGGTCCCAGCTAATTTTATAATGCTTACAATTTCGGCAATGAATTTTTGATTTTTCTTCACTCATTCAAGAATCTCCCTCATTGAGTGCTCAAGCGCCTGAACGGCTTGAAGGTAAACCCCTTTATTAAACGTCTCACGAAGGTGACGAAGGAGAAAACTTGGGTTTAACTGTCCAAAATTTTCCATCAAATACCAGGCGAAGTTTTCATACACGATATAGACTTGAGAAAGAGGAGCGATATTAAAACTTAACTTTTCAGGAAAGCCATAACCTTCTGAACTCCCATGATGCTGAAGACAAAAGGTCGCCAATCCATGCGGAAGGTTTTCGATCCCTTTAATCGTCTGAGAAGCGACTTGAGCATGTTGCATAACTCGCTCGTAAGACTCTTCATCTAATCCTGTTAGGTGAAGATCTTCTGCTGTTAGGATTCGGCATTCTTTATCATCCTCGAGCCCGATGTCGCAAAAGAAGGCCATATAAGTAAGAAGCTTCACGGTATCCGTTGAAAACTTATCAAGAGCAGAGATTGTGTTTAAAAAAAGAAAATAGAGAATCTGAATCTTCTTATAAGAATAAGAAAGTTCTTTGCTATTAAGCTTTTTGAGGTGATCAAGAAGTTTGTTATTTTTTCCAGAGATATCCTTAAGCCACTTTACACTCTCATCAACCTTGGTGCTGCTCCAGTTATTACGATTTTGTCTCAAGGACTTCATTAGGTCGCCAAATTGCTTATCTGAAACAACATGAATCTCTTCAATGGGTTCGTCATCAATACTTGAAGGAGCAACACTACTCGAAAAATGCTTAGTGTAATCCTCTTCTGTAACATAAAGCTTGAGCTCGCTGCCTAATTCTTTACGAATTTCCTGAATTGTAACAGTGTCGCCCTTTGAATATCGCTTAAAAAAACGAGTATTCGACTTAAGGTAAAGGTCACAAGGGACAGAATCGAACGTTGCGAGTTCTTCATCTCGCACCAATACGTGCATCATAACTCCTTAATTATACTACGGATGACTGTATTTCCTACCTAGAGGAAAAAGCCCCTATCTAAAAAATAGACAGTGACTGTAAAGGGGGCGTGTAATGTTGTTATGCCCTCTTCCTATTCCCGATCAAAGTGATAGGCTTAGAAGGAATCATGAATCTACGGAGATATCATGAATAAGATTAATCCTTAAAATGGGGAGCATTTAAGGAGCCATGGACACGTATAGCGACAGCGGAAACGATTCAAAAGTTATCAGAATGTGGTCGAGAGACACTAAAGAAGTTATCGACGACCCTCTTGATGATTTATTAAATGAGTTTGGAACAGAAAACTCAGATTCTCAGACAATCGACTGGGAAGACGAATTGTTTAATGACATAGATGATTCTGAGATTGATAGGTATCTAGAAAAGCCTCAAGACTACTTTTATTCTTTAAAGAGTAAAGAGTCTTCAAGTGATGATCTTGAAAATTTGGATAACCTTGTTCACCGAGCGAAATACCTTTCTCACAAACTAAAATATTACAATACCTATTTATTAAATCGAGAATAAAAAAAACCGGACACAAAGCCCGGTTTTTCTTTAACAAAGAAAGTCTCTAACGACTAAAGCGCTTGATAAGGATCATCACTAAGCTTTAAAAGATAGAGCACTGGATTTATATTTGATTCAAATGTTTTATCGATAATACCGGCGCCAGGATAAAATCCTCTTCTTCCAGCATTTGCATTAGGACTCAATTCAAAAGTAAAGCAGAAGATATCAAACTCTCCAAAGGCCCAATCACAAGTATCACCAGAAGCAATATAAAGATCACTTGATTGTTGAGGGGTGTACCCGTTCCAAGTAGCCATCTTCTGAGCGATTTTTTCAAAAACTTGCTGTTCTTTCCCACCAACTCCATCGTATTTTCCTCCCCATGGGTAGAGAATTAACTCAGAGAATGTGTGAAAGCTAATCATTGTTTTAATATTCTTATGGGCATTTACAAATTTCTGTACGGCTTGAGTCTCTGGTTCTGAGAATGGCTCCGGTCCCATATAGACGTCTGATCCAGGGTTATCAGAAGACCCTCCTGTTCCCCATCCAAAAGAATAATTTCTATTCAGATCAACTCCAAAAACATCTCCCCAAGTCCCTTTCTTGTTTAGACGACGGTTCTTTCTCCAGTACTTGTAACGTCTTCCAACGATATCGTGGATAGCACCATCGGGATTAAGGAGAGGAATTGCGTAGACGACTCTATTTTTCATCAATTCTTGAAACTCTTCATTTGTCTTCATGAGTTTAATAAGATGGTGAATCATCATCAAAGGAATCTCAGTACTGAGGTGCTCTCTTGCATGGTGAGTTCCAATCAGCATCATGGCCGGCTTTTTAAGTTCATCTGAAAAACCACCATAAGTCATTTTCACCCCGAGAAGTTCTCTGCCCTCTACGGAATTTCCAAACTTAACAAGCTTCACAAGCTCAGGAGCTGAAGCCGCTGCCTGTTTTAACGAAGTAACAACTTCATTAAAGGTATGGTACTTCTCATCTCCGCTTGGGAATTCAACTTCTTTATTCGGTTGACCGGGACTCGGCTTAGGTTTCTTACCACTTAAGCTAGTCGTCGTGACGGGTTTCCACGAGTAACGACCGAGAACCTTCATATTCCCTTGATTCAGTTTTCTTTTAATAACAGAAAGCTGGTAATCGTTAACATAAACAACAACGCGATCTTTATAAATCTCATCTAGGTGTAAAAAGTTCGCAAGTCTAGAACGCTCTTGAACGTTTTTTGCTTTAATTGTGACTTGATAGATATTCTCTTCTTGAGAGTGAGCACTAAAACTTAGCGCGAAAAGAAATATCAGTAATCCCTGAATACGCATCAATTCTCTCCTTGAAATCGATTTTCAATAGATAATGATGGTTTCACTACAGATAAATACCCGTCAAGCGGGCTCAACTAAATGTCAGAACTTAAGAGAAAACTAAATATAATTAGCTTACCTTCTCTTTGATAATCACAAAATTAGCCGGAACATGCTTAATGAGATCATAGCTCGTGCTGTTGAATCTAAAGGTATCCATGAAACCTGGGTGAGGTTCCACAAAGATTACATCCACCGGATCCTGCTTTAAATGGCGAAGGAGATTTTCAGCTGGGGCCTTATCAACTGTAATAACCAGATCAAGTCCACACTCAAGCCCTGCCGCTTGGATCTTATTTTTGTATTCTTCAAATTTCGCTGTTACTAGTTTTCGTTGGTAGGCTAGGTAATCATTTTTTTGTTTTTCAACGTCGACTTCAGTTGCAAAAACATTTTTATAAATTTCACGCGAATCAAAGGCTTGAACATTAATGATATCAATTGAAGCCCCTACCTGTTTTGCAAAACTAATCGCTTGATCAATTAAACTGTCAGCATCTTGAACGGGATCAAAACACACTCCAATTTTTTTAATCTCTTTAACTTCTTGCTTGGCGATGAAAACGTTCTGAGAGGTTCTAAAGATTAATTTTTCAACAAAGCTACCAAAGAGAACCTTAGAAAGCTTATCGACCTGACTTGCAGAAACAACAACCATCGGATCCTCTTGCCCATCAAGAAACTTCTCAACAACTTCAAAATTGCTTCCCTCAACCACCTGAAAAGTGCCTAGCGAGGAATCAAAACCACAGCGCCTAACTTGGTCTCCAAGGTCTT
>JAUHYH010000142.1 GCA_030426585.1 Bacteriovoracia bacterium | reverse complement strand
AAAGGATGGCACCAGAAAATTTTTACTTAAAATGTATGATGGAAAAACGGTTGAGTCTGTGGTGATTCCTGGCAAGGATCGCTACACTTTATGCGTTTCTTCTCAAGTTGGTTGTGCGATAGGGTGTACTTTTTGTCATACCGGAACTCAGGGGCTTACGAGACATCTCACAACTGGTGAAATTGTTGGCCAATACATGGCACTCTCTCTCTATTTAAAAGAAAAAGAATTACTTCCGATTTCCAATATCGTTTATATGGGACAAGGGGAGCCGCTTCACAACTATGAGAGAGTTAAGACGGCCACTGAAATTTTGATAGAACCTCATGGTTTGGGTCTTGGACAAAGACGAATCACGCTTTCTACTTCAGGCTTAGTCCCGCAGGTTAAAAAGTTGATTGATTTTCCTCCTGTGAATATTGCAATCTCACTTCACAGTGCCCGAAACGATGTTCGTACTGAGTTGATGCCCATTAATAAGGTTTACGATCTTGAAAAGCTTTTTGAAGCGATTAGAACAATACCGCTCAAAGCTCATCGAAGAATTACCTATGAATATATTTTGATCGATGAGCTTAATGATACGATGGAAGACATTCGAGCGTTGAATGATCTTCTGGTTCGGAAAGAGTCTAAGATTAATATTATCCCTTTTAATGAATATCCCGGTTCTCCTTTTAAAAGACCGAGTGACGAAAAAATCACATGGTTTCAAAAGAAGTTGGTTGATCGCGGATTTGTTTGCACGGTTCGGGCTTCAAAAGGGGACGATATACTCGCAGCCTGTGGTCAGTTGAAGTCTGAAGAAGATAAACTTAATCTTTGGGATGCGGGCATGCAACAATCAGTGGTTCAAACTAAAGGGATGAGTTCGTTTCGTTAATTATTCAAAAGTCCAAAACGGAACAGACTCAGTATTAACCTTCTCATCTTTCTCAACACCTGAAGCAATGTCTCGAATATAGTTTTGGTTAATTTCAACAATCTCATTAGAAATATCGACTGTATCAGGAAGAATTTCTTCGGTAGAAGTGGGAGCAGGTTCAGACTTCACACCTTCTTTCGCAAAAGAGTTAAATCCCATAAACAATAAAAAGACTAATAATGCTTTCATACCTATCTCCGTTAAAAGACTTAACGGACTGTTTGGATGAAATATTTAGAAATTTCTTGATACCTGAGGGGTTTACTCAGCTTGAGCGATGGCCAAAATCACTGAAATATTGTCGTTCCCGCCGTGATCATTAGCTCGTTGGATCAATTCCTGAACACAGTTATCAAGTGCGTGGGGTTCAGCCGTTTTTGGGTCGGGGATATGCTTGAGAACGATGTCTAGAATTTCACTTTCATAAACCTTTCCGTAAAGACCGTCAGAACAGAGAAGAAAGATATCATTTTTACTTATCGAATATTCAAAACGATCAACTTTAACTTGATCTTCAAATCCTAAAGTTCTCACTAAAACATTTTTCATTTTATCTTTGCAAGCGTCTTGTCTGGAATAGATCCCGAGGTTTACCTTTTCTTGAACCAGTGAATGGTCTTTTGTGAGTTGATAAATTTGTTGGTTGTTTATCAGATAGGCCCTCGAATCACCTACATTGGCTATCATGGCCTTACTTCGCTCAATAAGGAGGCTTACGATAGTTGTACCCATTCCACTAAGGAGTGTTTCTGTTTGTGATTTCTCAAAAATTTTCTTATTGGCCTTATCAATGCAGTAATCAACTTCTTTAATTTTATCCCGTTGTTCTCTGCTGATGTGAGAGAAGTGATCTGAAAAAATTTTCACAGTCATTTGTGAGGCGATATCTCCCCCTCTATGACCACCCATCCCATCAGCAACAACAAAACATTTGTTCTGAGGGTCAATAAAAATTGAATCTTGGTTTGATTCACGGACTCGACCGCGATCTGTTTTTCCCGTACACAACAACGGCATTTCAGTTCTCCAAATACTAAAGGCAATTTCAAAATTCCACGAATAAGTTCGTCGAACTTCGTCGTCGCCATCCTCATTTACTACGACGTAAACTCCGGTAGGCTCCTTCTTGTCTCCTGCTTCTTCGCGTTTTTTGTAATTGCTAGCTTCAATTATAGACGATTTCAAGCATTTGTGTGGAAAATAATTACTGATTAAAACGGTCAGAAAAAAATGCCTTCTCTAGTAAGTCGGCGTCGAATTGTTTATCATAGTAGTAGGGAGTTTTCGCTCCAATGACTCGGGAATAATGGAGGATTCATGAGTAGTATCAACATCAAAAACTTTGTCTCAGATCATTACAGTGCTCAAGACTTTTCACACTTACACTGGACTGGAAATTTTCAAGACTACATTGATATCGTCATGAAAAACCCTCAGGTTTCTCGAAACTCATTTCAAAGAGTGCATGACATGATCATGTCTTTTGGAACATCCAAGTACACAGAATATAAAAAAGAGATTACTCGCTACCACTTCTTTGATGACCCAATCGAAGATGGAAAAGATGCAATCTTTGGAATTGATGTTCATTTAATGAAACTAGTGAACTTTTTTAAGTCGGCGGCTGCCGGTTACGGAACAGAAAAACGGGTTCTCCTCCTCCATGGACCAGTTGGATCTGCGAAATCTTCAATCGCGAGACTCTTGAAAAAGGGACTTGAGCATTACTCAAAAACTGATGAAGGGATGCTTTATACCTATGAATGGTTTGATGATCATGAGTCAGATATTCTAGGTGGAGCTAAAGTTTTCCCGTGCCCAATGCACGAAGAACCTATTAAGCTTATCCCACTAGAAGCAAGGGTAAAGCTCTTAGAAGAAATCAATGCAAAAGCGGATGGATTCAAGGTCAATGTTAAAGGTGATGTGAATCCTGCTTGTCGCTTTATCTTTGAACAGTACATGCTTAAGTATAAGGGTGACTGGAATAAAGTCATTGAACACATTCGAGTAAAACGACTTGTTCTCAGTGAGAAAGATAGAATCGGAATTGGAACTTTTCAACCTAAAGATGAAAAGAACCAAGACTCTACAGAGCTCACGGGTGATATTAACTATCGAAAAATTGCTCAGTACGGATCAGATTCTGACCCAAGGGCCTTCAACTTTGATGGGGAATTTAATATTGCCAACCGAGGGATTGTTGAATTCATCGAGATGTTAAAACTTGATGTTGCTTTCCTTTACGATCTTCTTGGAGCTTCTCAAGAGCAATCTGTTAAGCCAAAAAAGTTTGCTCAGACTAGTATTGATGAAGTTATTTTAGGCCACACCAACGAGCCTGAGTATAAGAAACTTCAAAACAATGAATTTATGGAAGCCCTTAGAGATAGAACGGTTAAGATTGATGTTCCGTATATCACGAGACTTGATCAAGAGATTCGGATCTATCAAAAAGACTTTAATAAAGACACGCTTCCAGTTCACATTGCCCCTCATACGATTGAGATGGCCTCAACGTGGGCGATCTTAACGAGATTGGAAGAACCCAAGAAAGCTGATCTAACTTCAATGCAAAAGTTAAAACTTTATAACGGAAAGACACTTCCCGGTTATAACGAAGACAATGTTAAAGAGTTAAGAAAAGAAGCGGTTCGTGAAGGTCTTGAAGGGATTTCTCCAAGGTATATTCAAGATAAGATCTCGAATGCTCTTGTTAAGAATAATCACGTCGGTTGTTTGAACCCTTTCATGGTTTTTAATGAATTGGAATCGGGGTTAAAGGGACATGCGCTTATTAACTCACCGGATAAGCTTGATCAATATAAAGAGCTACTTGCGATTTGTCGTCAAGAGTATGAAGACATTATCAAAAATGATGTTATGAAAGCGATCAGTGTTGATGAAAGTGCGATTCAAACTCTTTGTGCGAACTACATCGATAACGTTAAGGCCTATACTCAGAAAGAAAAAATCAGAAACAAGTACTCCAATAAGCTTGAAGATGCTGATGAAAGATTCATGAGATCAATTGAAGAAAAAATTGATATCGCTGAATCTCGAAAAGATGATTTCCGTCGTGAAATTATGAACTATATCGGTGCTCTTGCCATTGAAGGAAAGCAATTTGATTACAAGACGAATGAGAGGCTTCATAGAGCTCTTGAATTGAAATTATTCGAAGATCAAAAAGATACCATCAAGTTAACGACGATCATTTCTAATGTTGTTGATAAGCAAACACAAGAGAAGATTGATGTTGTGAAGAGCCGATTGGTTAAGAACTTTGGATACTGTGATATTTGTGCCACCGATGCCTTAAATTATGTAGCGAGTATTTTCGCTAAAGGTGACACTGTCGCACAAAAAAACTAAGGGGTTGAGTGGACCATCCAATTAAACGAGACCATTCACGCTTCCGGAAGATAATTAAAGGAAAGATCCGAAAGAATCTTCGTCGTTTTGTTTCTAAGGGCCAACAGATTTTGCCGAAAGGAAGAAATCGTTTCACGATTCCGATGCCTTCAATTGAAATTCCCCGTTTTAAATTTGGAGACAAGTCTCAAGGGGGGACAGGACAAGGTGAAGGTCAGCCCGGTGATCCTATCCAAGGAAAACCAGGTGAGGGAAAACCAGGTCAGGGGGAAGCCGGACAGGAAGCAGGGAATAAGGAGCTTGAGGTTGAAGTTAATCTCGAAGAGCTTGCAAGCATCTTAGGTGAAGAGTTAGAGCTTCCTAATATTCAGCCCAAGGGTAAGAAATCGATTGATTCAACAATCAATCGGTATACCAGCATTGGGACGACGGGACCTGATTCCCTTAAGCATGGAAAGCGAACCTTTAAAGAGTCTATTAAAAGACAAATTGCGACAGGACAATACGATCCTGACAATCCCAAAGTTGTCCCGACTCGAAGAGATTATCGATTCCGTTCTAGTAAAACGAAAATTGAGCAAGAAAACAGTGCCGTTGTGATTTATATGATGGATGTTTCAGGTTCAATGGGTGATGAACAAAAAGAGATCGTAAGAACCGAAAGTTTTTGGATCAATCTCTGGCTGAAAAGTCAGTACAAAGATATTGAAATTCGTTACATCATTCACGATGCGACAGCAAAAGAAGTGGATGAAGAAACATTCTTTAAGACTAGAGAAAGTGGAGGAACTTTGATTTCTTCTGCTTATAAACTTTGTCGTGAAATTATCGATGCTGATTATAACCCTGATGAGTGGAATATTTATCCTTTCCATTTTAGTGATGGGGATAATTGGTCGAGTGATGATACCAAGCTCTGCTTAGATCTGCTCAATGACAATATTCTCCCGGCATCAAATATGTTTGGGTATGGGCAAGTTGAAAGTCGCTATGGTTCAGGACAATTTTATAAAGATCTTGCTCAGGCCTATGGGAAGAAAAATGACCAAGTAGTTTTAAGTAAAATTAAAAATCGAGATGCAATTCTTGATTCAATTAAAGAATTTCTAGGGAAAGGAAATTAGATGTTACGAAGTAAACCTATTAATCAAGCACTGAGAGATCTTCAAAAAGAGATCCAAGGGTATGCTGATGAGTACGGACTCGATTACTTCGATCAAGTCTTTGAAATGTGTGACTACGAAACGATTAATATTCTTGCTTCACAAGATGGGTTTCCTTCACGTTATCCTCATTGGAAATTTGGGATGGCCTTTGATCAGATGTCGAAAGGCTATCGTTTTGGACTTCAAAAAATTTATGAGATGGTGATCAATACAGACCCTTGTTACGCTTATTTGTTAGATGTAAATAATTGGGTCGATCAAAAGATCGTTATGGCACACGTTTATGGTCATAATGATTTCTTTAAAAACAATGCTTGGTTCTCCAACACCAATCGAAAAATGATGGATGTTATGGCGAATCACGGAGCAAAAATTCGCCGTTATATTGCTAAGTATGGTGAAAGCAAGGTTGAGCGTTTTATTGACTGTGTCCTTTCATTAGAAAATCTTCTTGATATGAATAACCTTTTTGAAACTGAAGAGATAAAAAGAAGAAGAGCTGCCGTTGATAAACAATATGCTTATGAAAATTCGCTTGAGTTTGAATCACAAGACCAAAGAAGTGAGGCGCTTAAGTCCTTTTTAAGATCTAAAAAACGAGCTTTAAAGAAAAAGACAATTGTACCAGAAGATGATGAAGATACTCTTGAGATTCCTCAACAAATACCAGAGAAACCAGAAAAAGATATTCTTCTTTTTTTAATGGAATATGCTCCTCTCGAGGAGTGGCAAGTTGATGTTATTGGGATTCTTCGTGATGAAGCCTATTATTTTCTTCCTCAACGAATGACGAAAATTATGAATGAAGGTTGGGCCAGTTATTGGCACTCGACCATCATGACCCAGAGGGCAGCTAACGCAACTGAAATTATCGACTTTGCTGATAAGCATGCTGGCGTAATGGTGATGAGTCCCCAGCAGATTAATCCCTACAAAATTGGTATTGAATTGATGAGAGATATCGAATATCGCTGGGATACGGGACGCTTTGGAAAAGATTATAATGAATGCACGAATATGAATGAAAAGCTGAATTGGGATCTTAAAACTGGCAAAGGGCGAGAAAAGATCTTCCAAGTTCGTAAAACGCATAATGATATTTCATTCATTGATGAGTTTC
>JAUHYH010000141.1 GCA_030426585.1 Bacteriovoracia bacterium | reverse complement strand
TAAAAAGGCTTTACTGAAACACCTTTAGGTAAACCACTTTTTATTTCTTCTAAGCGCTCTTTTACTCTGCCAATAACATCTTTAGGATTCTCTCCAAAGCGCATTGTTACAATTCCGCCAACTGTCTCTTTGCCATCTTTATCGAGAGCCCCTCTTCGAAAAGCTGGCCCGATTTGAACACTTGCTAAGTCTTTTACTCGAATAGGGGTTCCATCTTTCACTTTGACAACAACTTCTTCGATATCAGAGATGCTTTTTAAAAAGCCAACACCTCTTACGATCATTTCTCTGTCACCTTCTTCGATGACCTCAGCTCCTACGTCAATATTGGAATTTTTTATGGCCTTAATAATCTGAGGAAAGTGAATATCAAAGGCAAAGATCTTATTAGGGTCAACGTCAATTTGATATTCCTTAACAAATCCCCCGATGCTAGCAACTTCAGAAACACCTTCAACAGATTGGAGCCGATAACGAACATAAAAGTCCTGAATCGATCTTAATTCTTGCAAAGACTTAGGATGTAAAGAATCTTTATCGTTTTCAATCGTATACCAAAAAATTTGTCCGAGTCCTGTAGCATCAGGCCCCATCGTTGGAGTTACACCTTCAGGAAGAAAACTACTCGCGGTTGACAACTTTTCGAGTACTCGGCTTCTTGACCAATAGAAGTCCACACCTTCCTTAAAAATTATATAGACCGTTGAAAAACCGAAGGCACTTGTTCCTCTGACTCGATCAATCCCAGGAATTCCTTGTAATAGAATAGATAAAGGATAAGTAACTTGTTCTTCGATATCTTTAGGCGACCTTCCAAGCCATTCGGTAAAAACGATTTGTTGGTTCTCTCCAATATCAGGAATAGCATCCACTCGTGCATTTTTAATCGTGACCACTGAACTTATCGCAATAACGACAAAAGCAATCACCACAAATACACGATATTTTATAGAAAATTCAATCAGTTTATGAATCATATCTTATCCTTAGTGCTGGTGCCCACCTGATGCTTTCGTGTCTTGATAGCCACCGAAAAGTTGAGCCTGGGCATCTAAAAGAAAATTCCCATCAATAACGACTTTCTCACCTTCAGTAAGTCCATGCTTAATTTCAACATATCCTTCTGATTCAAACCCCGTATGCACTTTCTGTGCTTGATATTTATTATTTCCAACATGAACCCAGACAACTTTTCTTTTTCCGGTATCAATAATAGCCGAACGAGGAATCACTAGAGGCATACCATCCAGTTCTAAAGCAACAGTAGCTGTTCCAACCATTCCAGGCCGAAGCTTTCCTTCCTTATTTTTAAGAGTTGTTCTTATTTTTAAAGTCCGAGTTTTCTGATCTAAGACAGGATTAATAAAATCAATACTCCCTTCCCATACTTCCCCTGGATAAGCGATAAATTCTAACTTAACATTTTGCCCTAAACGAACAAGTGCAGAATCAGATTCATAAACATCTAACTCAACCCAAAGAGATGCTAAATCGACTAAATCAAAAAAGCTCTGTCCTTCTTTAAAGTACTTTCCTTCTATTGCATTTTTCTTAAGAACAATTCCTGTCACCGGAGAATAGATAGTAATTTCTCTTGGTATTTTTTTACTTTTACTCCAAACTTTTAGCTGTGAATCTAATACTCCCCAAAGTTTTAATCTCTCTGCACTTTGTTCCACTAGGTCTTTAAACTCTCTGTTTCGAGGATTAGACTTATAGTTTTTAATTGCAATAAGATACTCTTCCCCTCCAGTTATAAGCTTGGGACTATAAAGCTTTAAAACCGGATCTCCTTTTCGAACAAATGAACCGGTAGAGTCAACTAAAACCTCTTCAATTCGTCCTGGAACTCTCGCAGGAATATTGGATTCTTTATCTTCAGACTTAATGACTGATCCAAGCAAGCGAATATTCCGACTCATCTTCATCGTTGTTACAGAGAAAAGATCAGCTTTAAAATGATTAACTTGCGACTTTCGAAGTTTTACTTTGGCTACAATTTGATTTGATTCTGCTGCACTTTCTTTAAGCATCGGAGTTCCATCAATAGGGCATTCACCAGGTGCTTCGCTCGTAATCTCAGGGTTAGACTCACAAAAATAAATATCTCCTCTTGCCTCTTTATCTTGGTTATTATGTGCTGAATGATCCTCATCATGTTCTATCTCTATTTTAGAAAGACCCATCCCACAAATAGGACATTTACCCGGATCTTTTTGTTTGATCTGTGGATGCATTGAGCAAGTATAAAAAACCTCTGTCTTAGCATTGCTAGAAGTTTCACCTGATGCTTTCTCTTCTATTTTCTTAGTGCAAGAAACTGACACCACCAAAAGAAGAATTATAAAAATACGGGTTATCATTTCAAAACCTCCATCCTTAAATGATCTCCTTTAAAAAAGAGATAGCTCAATTTATAATTTTTTAAACTTGCGACTAGATCGACTTCCTTAAGAAGTTGTTTTTGGTATTGCAGCTCTGCTCTGAGAAGCTCTACATAGTCAGCTCCTCCTCTTGAATAAGATTTAGCAGTAATAGTCCGAGAGCTTTTAGCAAACTGAAGTGTCTCTTCTCTCAGTATTTCTAACTGCTTAGTTATATTTTCAATATCAACCTTGATTTTACTTAAATTGCTTTCTTTGCTTTCTAGATAATTTCGATATTTTTTTTGTACTGTCACCTTTTTGTAGATAGCTTCTTTTTTGTCAGAATATCGGCTTGAGCTTGTTGGAATAGGAATTGTAATACTTGCACCTACAAAGTCACCAAGACCGTCAATATCATTTCTTTTCGTATATGAAACTCCAAAGGTCACATCGGGAAATAGGTTTCTATTCGATGCTGATAATGCTAAGTCACTGGAACGAAGTTTGTGCTCTAAAGCGATTTTACTATAATCCTTTAGGTCCTTAGAGTTCTTCCACAAATCTAAATGGTTCCAAGGTATTGTTTTTGTTTCAAGAGTTAAAAGCTTTGAACTACCTAGTACTGCACTCAATTCATGTTCTAAAGCTTTAATTTCAAATTGTTTTTCTCTAATTTTTGTTTTCAGTTCACTTTGCCTTATCTGCATATCAAGAACAGCTTGCTGCGGAACTTTTCCTGTTGAATAAAGCTTCTTCGTTATTTTAAGGTTAGACTTTATCCATGATAGGTTTTCTTTAAGAATCTTTTGAGAGGCTAAAAGCTTCTCTTTTTTTATGCCTGAAGCCCAAATCATTCGAGCGATTTTTCTTTTAAGCTCATTGGATTCAGCTATCATCGATTTGGAGTTTTCAATGCCAGCTTTTTCTAAAGTTCCATACTTACCAGAAAGAGAGAGTTTCTGAGATAATGTGAACTGGATTCCAGTCATCATCGACTCATCTTGACTAAGAGATTCTCTAGGAAAATTCATCGCGGCAATAGATAACTTGGGATCGCCCCAACTTCCTGATTTCCTGGCCTTCTCCATAATTGACTTAGCGTGGTTTAGCTCAGAATCAACAAGTTCATGTTTATTAAGCCTAATCAGAAGCTCATTGAAGCTTTCTCCATAAGATTCATTCACAAACAATAGTAATAAAATAATATACACATTTTTCAAAACATCACCTACTGGTAAAGTTAGTTAAACTTAATTGCTTTTCTTAAATGTGTTTTCTAAATAAGAAGTTGGTCTTTTAAAAGATATAGACTTGTTTGGGACCTATAGATCAAAAAATGGTCATGATAATCTAAAATGTCTTGAGGAGCTCGATCTGAAATAGCTAGTCTTTTACTCAAATCAGCGAGAATAAACTGATCTGTATTAAGTACAAAATCATGACTTACACTTTGGACCTCTGAAGCTTTAACAAGAGAAAATTCATGAAAGCATATTCCGTAGACCTCTCCCATACATTTAGAAGAATCTTTTTCATCTTTTTCGTTACTAGGACAACAGTCGTGTGAAGCCTTAGAGTCTTCGGCAACCGCTTCAGAAGCTGCGCAACTCAAGCCACAATTCAAAGCCATAGCCTGAGTTCCTAAGAAGCTTAAAATAGTGAAAATGCAGAAATACTTTGTCATATTATTAATATCCTAACATACCCCTATACGGTATAACAAAAACAATACTTTAGCTAGATGACTTTTTGACTAAATCAATTAGCTCTTTGACCATTTCTTCGCTTTCTTTTTTGTTTCGTGCACTGACAGCTTTGTGGACGCAATGGTTTAAATGCTCCTCAAGAATCTTACCTTCTAATGATTTAACTGCCGACTTAACCGCTTTTAGTTGAGTTAAGATATCTACGCAATACCGTTGTTCTTCAACCATTTTTGCTATTCCTCTTACTTGACCTTCAATTTTCTTAAGTCTTGGTAAGTGAGAGTGATGTCCTGCACCTTTTTTCATCTTAACCTCATTTGCACACTATACCCCCATAGGGTATAATGTGCAAGAACTATTTTACGCTCAGGAGAGAATATGAACGCTAAATTATATAGAATGGTCACAGAAAGCCATATTTGCCCTTTTGGAATCAGAGCAAAGCACTTGCTTGAAAGTGAAGGTTATACAGTTGAAGATATTCATCTTAAAACGAGAGAAGAAACCGACGAATTTAAAGAAAAGTACAACGTAAAAACAACGCCTCAAGCCTTTATTGATGATAAGAGAATTGGCGGTTATGACGATCTCGTAAAGTTTTTCAAGAGAAGCACTTTGAAGCAAGAGGGCTTAACGTACCAACCTATTATTGCCATATTCAGTGCAACAGCTGTGATGGCCCTTGCACTAGTTGTCTCCAAGCAAGAAAGCTTACTATCTCCTTTATTAATTCAATCTTTTATAGCCATAAGTATGTGTGTCCTCGCCATACTCAAACTAAAAGATCTATATTCTTTTACAAACCAATTTATTACTTACGATATTTTGGCTCAAAAAAAACTGGGATATGCTTATCTCTACCCATTCTTGGAATTTATAGTTGGTGCTGGAATGATTGCAAATCTTGGGATTAAATTCCTAGCACCAATATCAATCTTTATAGGTAGTATTGGTGCCATCTCCGTTATCAAAGCTGTCTACATCGAAAAACGAGATATTAAATGCGCCTGTGTTGGCGGCGATAGTAACGTCCCGTTAGGCTTTATCTCATTAACAGAAAATCTCTTTATGATTTTCATCGGTGCTTGGATGCTTATAAAATAATAAATTCTCAGTTCAAAGAAAATGAAAACCATCTTCCAACGTTTTTCTTGTATTTAGAATATTCTTCCCCAAATATTTCATCTAGTTCTTTTTCTTCAGGCTTTATTTGAAACTCATTTAGGTAAATACCAAACAAAAGGCTAAAAGTAATTGATTCATTCCCACACAATAAACCATAACCAAATAATACAAGAAAAAAACCAAGATACATTGGATTTCTTGAAAACTTATAAAACCCACTCGTAACTAACCTAGTATTTTCTTTTGAGCTTATAGGATTTACAGAAGTGTTATTAATTTTAAATAAGTACACTCCATTTAGTAAAATCAAAACTCCAATAGCAATGACTAAAGCTCCAATAAAAGTGAAAAGAGAAATCGAGTAAGTTATATACTCAAAGTTCCTTGAATAAATAGTCATTCCTGCCAAAAAAATTATGAATAAAAAGAGTGGGGGAATTTTTCTTTCTAAATAATACATACTAATACTCACAATGCTGTGACTCAAATTCAATTGTTGAATATTTCACGTTATAAGCCTCTAATATCTCCTTAATTTTTACTTTCAAGACATCGAGTTCTTTAATAACCGTATTCTCAGGGACTAAAACATGAAACCTCAAATAATAAGTTTCATCATCAATTGACCAACCTTTTATAGCGTGAAGATCTTCCACGAGTTCAAGAGATTCAATCTTATTTTTAAGCTCAGACATCTCTAAATCACTCGGAAATCTTTGTAGAAAAATCATTCCAACTTTTAAAAGGTTTTTATAAACCCCTCTTAATATTATTAAAGAGATAAGTATCGACAAGATTGAATCGAGTATAAACCAAGGCTTAAAAAGTAAAACAATACTCACAATAAGTACTGCAAACCAACCTAATAAATCTTCTAAAAGGTGATACATAACCATTTTAGCGTTCATCCCATCGTCTTTAGAAAGTCTGTAAGCTGCCACTGAATTAACAATAATCCCCAGTATAGCCAATCCAAGCATCCCCTCTGGCTTTACAGCTTCAGGAGCAAGAATTCTTTGAATCGCTTCATATATAACAAAAATACTTCCAGTAAGAAGAATACCTCCATTAATCAACGCAGAGAGAACAGAGAATCTTCTATAGCCAAAGGTGAATGTGCTATCAGCTTCTTTCTGACTTACCTTTTCAGAGAAATAAGAAAAAAGAAGTGCAAGGCTATCTCCAAAATCGTGAAGCGCATCAGACATGATCGCAACACTGTTTGTATAATAACCACCGATAAGTTCAATTACTGCAAAGATAGCATTTAAGAAAAATGCTATCAAAATATTCTTGCTACCACTCGGATGGTGGTGGTGATCACCCATTTCCGCTCCTTTAAATTTCTTATATCCGAGAGCCTGCCCTTTCTATCCACTTCTTATTAGCTGACTCTATATTTTTCTGTAAATCTTTTTTAAA
>JAUHYH010000004.1 GCA_030426585.1 Bacteriovoracia bacterium | reverse complement strand
TCCACAACACTAAAAATACTTTTGTCGACAACCGGAGTTAGGCTTTTGTGGTACTTCTCTTTATGAAGAAGAAAACCTGTCTCTTTCGACTCTTTAACCGTTTTTTCTAGTGAAGCCTTTTCAATATCGAGGCTCACTTTTGCCAATAATTGCCCCCCGCTAAACATGCAAAGGACGACAAGCAGCGCTGCTCTTCTCATAGCAATCTCCTTGTTAATTCACTTCCTGTGGTTTTGAACGCAGTGCAACTTAACGCAATTACGGGTTTTTAACAATGAACTGTGAAGAAATTACAGCTATTCGAATGTTGATATTTTAGAGTTGAGACTCAATCCCGGGACCAATGATCGGGTTTTTAAGAATTCCTTCGTAAAACTTCACTTGCAACCTTTTCTTAAATGAAGCACCCGGAAAAGCATCCCAACCATTTTGAGGATTTCCATTCCTACCGACAGGTAAAGAATAAAGTGTGTGGGTAATAATTGATTTATAAAGAGTTTTTGCAGACTCAAGATCTCTTGCAACAAACATAACTTCAGTATTGCGACGATCAGATCGTGGGTCCAGATTATAGCTTCCAATCAACGCGATTTCGTCATCAATAACAGCCGACTTTGCATGTAGGTAATCGCCAAGAGGTGAACCCATGTACTCATAGAGCTTTATTTGATTTTCTCCTTCACCTAGGTTCACAAGTTTCTTTCTATATTTATAGTAACCGGCAAACGCCTGAAGGCCATCAGTCGATTTAAGAGAGTTTGTTATAACGGTGATCTTAACCCCTTTATCGAGAAGTGACTTAAAGAGTGCAAACATTCGTTTATCAGGGATGAGGTAAGGAGTTTCAATCAGTAAGCTCTTTTGAGCCTTCGAAGCAATTTCTACCAGTTTGGTTGAAAGTACAGCTTGATAGCGACCTTTATTATCGATTGCATCTCCAATGAACTCTACATTTTTATCATGATTTATTGAATCAATTGTTTTTACTGCTCCCTCAACGTCAACTTCAACCTCACTAATTCTTTCTTCAATTTTCTTCTCAACTTCGTCTAATATTTTTTCTCCGTCTTCTGCTAGCTGAAGCTTGCAGCTTTTAACTTCATCCTCTGTGATTTTTTCTAAGAGTAATAAAGAACGATCAAACTTATCGTAGCATTTCATCAATGAGCCCAAACCAAAGTCAAACCGAGTTACAGCTTTACTTATCCACATCTCAATAAAATGCTCTGAAGCATCCCAAGCAGCTTCTCTAGAGGCATAGATATCACGATCAAGATAGTTCTTAGATCCAATTGAGTAATAGGAGTCTTGAATATTTCTACCGCCACTTATGACATGTTTATTATCAACAATAAGAAGCTTGTCGTGCATTCTATTCGTGACGTACTCTAGTCCGATTCTTGAAATATTATAAATTGATTTTTTAAGAGAAAAAATATCGTTATAAAAGCGTATTTCTACACCTTCCTTTTCAAGGTGGAGTAAAACCTCAACTGGCATCCCAATTGAACCTGTGGAATCAAAAAGAAGTTTAATATCAGGCTCATGCCCATTAGCCTTAATCTCTCTGGCCTTCGCTCTCATCGTTGCAAGGGTACTAAGCCCCATTTCATCATTCTTAAAAATAAACTTTGAGCTGTAGATACTTCTCTTAGCACTTGTCGTAACTGCTAATCGGAAAGCAATGGCCTCTTTTGGGTCATCAATAATATGGTAAGCAGAGCTAAATCCATATAAAGCATAAAAGAAGGTAAATATGACAATTAAAGCCCGCATTCTGGTATGGTACCAGAATCCCCTATTTTCATGGGCTTAGAATGTAGGATTTACTGACCTGTCTAGAGATATGACACCTAAAACTTCTCTAAAATCGCTTTGTTGTAAACCCTTTCAGAATCACCATTAATAATGTGGATTTGGTTCTTCCCAATAACCGTAAAACGACTGTACTGCCCAGCAGAATTACAAACACCAAGAATAAAAACTTCGTTTGGTGTTTCAATGAATTTAAAACAGTAGTCTTCCTTATAAATCGTGCCACCCATTGCACACCCTAGAAGTTGAGCATGTTTTGGAATAATTGATCCTTCGTCTTTTTGTTTTACCTTAATTCTTTTTTTATTAAGAGAAACTCGGATTTTTGTAACCTTACTTTCTCGAACTTCCCCATCAGGTGTAAAGGTAGCACATGTTCCTTTCCATCGACCTTCGATTTTATGTTTTGCAAAACTAGAAGCACTCATAACCGCAATAAATAAAATTATTAGTTTCATTATTCCTCCCTGAATTTCTAAAAGTTTACCAGTTCTCTACAAATTCTCCATATAATTTTATGACTATTTTTTGATCACTCTTTGTAGATTTTGCAAAACCTCTCAGGAAGGGGCTTTGAAGTTATATATTAAGAGGAGTGGGAAATTTACTAAAATTGACTCTTTTTCTCCTCTGTTTTTCGAACCTCTCGAAGGCTGATATTTATTTTTTTGAATTTTCTGAGTCCACTCCTAAAGGACAAATCTATCAATTTACCAATCAAGCGAAATCAAAAAATCAAAAAGTAGTTTTAATTAATGCCCCTAGAAAGTTTTCAGCATCTCTTAAAATCCATGATCCTAAGAAGTATATTACGATTGATGGAAAATATAAGTCCCCCAAAATACTTGTCCCTAGAAAAATATATCTACTCGAACGTCTTGGACACAAGGATTATAATATTCCTGAAAGTAAAACTCCTTTTTTTCCTAACCTCTTAGAGATTGCTTATAACAGCCAGGGTTTCTTAAGTTTTGTCCCACCGTTCGAATATTTATCTGAAAATGATTACTTAGATGATTATAATCTCGACTTTGCTAATCTTTGTCAGAGTTATTATCACTGTCTATTTGATGGAACTCTCTATGACTCGTTTGACTACGGTAATCTTGTCTGGGGAGCCACCGTCAGATGGTTAGGAGTAACATATCATCTTGCTAAAATGGGTTCAGAACTCAACGAATTATTAGGTTCCCATAGAGGAATAACTGAGTGGACTTTTGACTCTATGGCAGATCAAGAAGCTATAAGAAATGGATACTTCATCTTTTACCATTATCTCTATGGTGATCTAGACAAAGATAAAAGTCTAAAAGAAAATTTCGAAGCAATCACTAATCGAAATTAAAGTTCGTACCATGAAATTAAGAAAAAAAAAAAAAAATCATTAGAGGATGATTATTATTTAGACGCTTTTTTTCTTAATTTCATGGTCCCTACTTTCATCTCCATAACTCAAGTATTCTATAAGAAACATTGGTTTTTTTGTGAAGAACTTAATATTAACCTCGCTTCTCGGTAAAGTCGTTATGAAAAAAACATTACTCATATTATTCACATCAGTATTCTCACTAGGATCTTCTCTTGCCATGGATAATGTAAAAATCCATTGTGAAATAGATGGAAAACTCGCGCTTCAAGTCATGAGAGAATCCTTTGACGAGAGTAGTGAAATCGGAGTTATTGATTACTTCGGTGAAAAAACCTATGAGCTCATCGATGGTGAAACGTATATCCAGTATGCAAATTATACCAATCGAAAAATTATTCTTACCAAAGAGGATAAAAGTATCCTCAAGGAATCTAAGCATCTTTCTCCTGAGAACATTTCAATGGTAAGAGAAGCGATTCTGCCTGAACGTAGAAAAGTTAAAGGCTATATCGACCTTGATAGTGGAAGAATTCTTGTCGCGATCATTAAACCAGGGACTGTTGTTCTATGCGACGAATACTAAAGTTCGTACCAGTTGTCACCAACTTCAACATCAACCTTCAGTGGTACTTTTAATTTAACCGCACTCTCCATCTCTTTAACCACAAGCTTTCTTAAGTCTTCAAGCTCTGACTCATGAGCTTCAAAGATTAACTCATCGTGAACCTGAAGGATCATTCGAGATTCTTTAAAAGACTCATCAATCTTTTCAGAGATCTTCATCATAGCAAGCTTAATGATATCAGCAGCAGTCCCTTGAATCGGTGAATTAATCGCCATTCTTTCAGCAAAAGATTTCATCGTACGGTTTTTAGAACGAATATCTGGAATCGGTCTTCTTCTGCCCATGAGAGTTTCGGCATAACCTGTCTTCTCACACTTTTCTTTGAGTGAATCAAGGAAGGCCTTAACTTTACTGAACCTCAAGAAGTACTGCTCGATATATTCTTTCGCTTCTCCTCGAGAAATATTAAGTGTTTCAGAAAGACCAAAAGAAGACTGTCCATAAATGAGACCGAAGTTAATCGCCTTCGCTTTTGATCGAATCTCTGAAGTCATCTCTTTCAGAGGAACCCCAAAAACTTCTGAAGCTGTTTGGGCGTGAATATCTTCACCATTTTGAAAAGCTTTCATCATTACGGGATCTTCGCAGAAATGAGCGAGAATCCTCAACTCTACCTGAGAATAATCGGCAGCCAATAACTTAAAACCTTTATCAGCGATAAAAGCTTTTCGAATTCGCCTTCCATTTTCCGATTTAATCGGAATGTTTTGAAGATTCGGGTTATCTGATGAAAGTCTTCCTGTCGCCGCACCCATTTGATTAAAATTAGTGTGAATTCTATCAGTTTCAGGATTAACAAGATCCGGAAGAGTTCCTACATAAGTGGAAAGAAGTTTATCAATTTCACGGTACTGAAGAATGAGTCCCGGTACTGGGCTTTCGTCCATCGCTTCTAGTTTCGTTAAAACAGAGTGATCAGTTGAAAACCCCGTCTTTGTTTTTTTGATAACGGGAAGACCCAGCTTCTCGAAAAGCATTTCTCCAACTTGTTTTGGGCTTTTCAAGTTCACATCATCCATCTTAGTGATTTTTTGAATTTCTTTTTCTATTTCATCAAGTCTTTCAGAGAATTCTTTCTCAAGTTTTGTGAGAACTTTTTTATCAACCTTTATACCCACATATTCCATTTCTGCTAAAATGGGATTGAGTTTAAGGTCTGTTTCATAATAAATATTGCTTACCTCAAGTTCTTTGAGTTGTGGTTCAAAGCGAAGCCAAAGCTCCCAAAGGGCCCTCGACTTTTTTTGAGTGTTTTCTCGAACATCTTCCTTTGAAAGTTCCATATTAAGAACATTCTCAACAAGAAACTTTTCAGTATTTTTCTTGTCGGGATCAAT
This sequence comes from Bacteriovoracia bacterium, assembly GCA_030426585.1. Classification (GTDB taxonomy): domain Bacteria; phylum Bdellovibrionota; class Bacteriovoracia; order Bacteriovoracales; family Bacteriovoracaceae; genus JAUHYH01. The sequence goes on along the minus strand of JAUHYH010000004.1, from coordinate 35,021 downwards.
ATTGAAATGGGCCATTGGGATATCGATGATGTCATCAGTGTAATCCAAACCTAGATCCCAAGCTTTTTTGATAATCGACTTTGGAGAAAAAGCGAGAAGCTTTACCTCTTTTTTAAGTAACGTTTTTAAAGTTGTTTCGGTCGAGACTTCATCCTCTCGAACAACATAAGAAACATTATTCGTTGTAAAAGACCACCAACCCTCATCAAAGGCAATAGCAACTGTTTGCTTTGCATTTAAACCTTTGAGAAAGGCTTCATGTTGGGTCGCTACAAACTCAACGACAGTATCTCTGTTATAAGGATATCCTTGGCTTATTCCTTGATCTGGAGTTGGAGCCAAGTTTAAAGCATTTGCCTCTTTATTACTTTTAAGAATCTCTGCTTTTTCATAAAGCTTTTTAATCGCACTTTTAAAGTTTAGTTCCGTTAGAAAGTTTTTCAATTCAACCGTTGGGTTTAATTCATATTCAAGTTCATCCTTAACAAAATTTAGATCAACATCACAATTGATTGTGACAAGCTCTTTTGATAAGAAGGCATCTTCCTTGTGGTTTGTTAAACCATTAAGAACTCTTTTGTTTGTAATTTTAGAAACGTTCTCAAAAATCGTTTCAAGGTCTTTGTATTCTGTTAAAAGCTTGGCAGCACCCTTAGCCCCAATCCCTTTAACTCCAGGAACATTATCAGATGTATCCCCAACCAAAGATAAATAATCCCGGATCTGTTCAGGAGGGACTCCCATTTTCTCAATGACTTCTTTTCGACCATAGATCTTATTTCTCATGGTATCGACGACCTTAATTTTATCATCAACAAACTGCATAAGATCTTTATCACTAGAAGCGATAAGAATTTCATCAAAATCATCTTTGAATTGAAGGGCTGCTGAACCAATGAGGTCATCAGCCTCAAATCCTTTAACTCGAAGCTTAGGCATTTCAAACTTGTCCACAAGTTCTTCAATAAGCGCAAACTGTGGAACAAGATCCTCAGGGGGTTCCCCTCTGTTAGCTTTATAGTCTTTGTAAATTTTATTTCTAAAAGACCCGCCCTTATGATCTTGGGCAATGAAGAGATGGGTTGGGTGCAACTCTTCAAGAGCACTAATAAGCATATTCATAACACCATAAACCGCGTTGACCGGGGTTCCGTCAGAGGTATGAAGCGGCCTAATCGCAAAGAATGCTCTAAAGATAAAGTTACTGAGATCGAAAATGAGAAGTTTTTTCATTGAGTTCCTTCTATTAGAAAGAAGGGGCCTCGCGGTGGATTGGTACCTGTTGATCCTCATCTTTCCAACGCGTGTATTTTAACTTCTCTTGGTGCTTTTCACAATGAGGGTCGTTTCCAATAACGGTTGTCTGAGCAAGAATATCTCCAACGCGATGAAAGGAATCGAGCTTCATCACTAAATAGAGCTCTAATAATGAGAGCGGGAGAAGTGATAAAATGGTAATCACCCAGCCCCATCCACCAAAAAAAGAAAAAAGAAAGGGAATGAGAAGAGGGATATTTCTTACAAAAGACTGTCTCACAGAGCAAGGAGTCCCTTCTTCAAGGTCAACCACTCTAATTCCTAATAACTTTTTCCCAAGTGATTCCCCGTCAAACAGTGAATCTGCTAACGCCAGGTAAGTTAAGCCCAGAAGAATCCCAAGCTTTCCGGGAATAAATATGAAGACTGTAAACACCCCGAAATCAACTGCCTTGGCAGCGACACGTGCTAGACGGGCCCTGAACAGAACAGGGGATGTCTCATATTTTTCGTAAATTTGGTCAAACCTTAAACGCTTAAGGAAATTTCGCATTGTGTCCATAGTTGTTAACTACCTATTTCATAGCAAATGGGATATTCTAAGCAAAGTTATTTTACGCACCCTAAAAGGATTACCATGGCCAATTTAAAAGAAGTGAATGAAAGCAATTTTGACTCAGAAGTTTTGAGTTCAGGAAAGCCTGTACTCGTTGATTTTTGGGCTGAATGGTGTGGTCCTTGTAAGGCCCTGGCTCCTGTTTTAGACGAAATTGCAGCAGAGGTTGGCGATAAAGCCAATATTGTTAAGGTTAACGTTGATGAGGCGTCTGCCCTCGCTCAGAAATACGGAATCAAAGGGATTCCAACTCTTATCTTTTTTAAAGATGGTGAAGTTAAGAGCACTCTTGTTGGGAATCAGCCTAAGTCTGAGATTGTTCGAAGCTTGAACGAATTAACCTAAGAAAAAACAAAATTTTTAAAATTGTTCTTCGCTCATTACAACGAATTTGTATGACTTAAATCCTGCCTCAGCGGCAGTGTAAAGAATTCTTTTGATTTCGATATATTTAATCTCTTTATCCACAACCAAATTCGTAACAGCAGAAAATGCTTTATCGATATTCGCCTGTTTATTTGTAAGCTCAATACTTTCTTTAACTCTGACAAGCTCATCATAAAGAGGAGTGACAAGCCTTCCCCCATGAGCATAGATTTTTGAACGATTGGGCTCATTCACGTAGTCCACAACTTCTGTGTTATTGACCCAAATTTTTTCTTTTGAAATTTGAATAATAACACCCTGATTATTCGGAGACTCTGATGAAGAGGTCGGAAGTGTAATTCCTTCTGGTACATTAATGATAATATTTGAAGTGCTATAACTCTTTAAGAGAAAAACGAGAAGGATAACAAGGATATCTAAAAGAGACGTGATATCGAGCTCCATTAAATCAAGCTTTTTTCTTCTACCTCTTTTTCGAATTGCTCTATTTCTAGCCATAAATTCTTCCGTTAACTTGTGATATTTCCAAAAATAATATCATCAAAAAGGGCCTCAACTTTAACATCAATCCCATCTTTATCTTTCGTAAAAATAGCATCATCGGTTTTTCGGATCATTCGAACCGCATCCATGATCTTAACGATGACATCGTATTCAACCTCAGTATTTGGTTCAAAAACAATCGTTTTTTCGTCTTGATTTTTCTTCTTAAGGTCTAACATAAAACTATGAATTTCCTCGTAAGGAAAAGATTCTTCGGTTTCATTGAAATCAAAAACCTTGATCGTTCTTTGAGGAGCTTCACCTATTTTAACAATCAATTTCTTCGGAGAAATTTCCATCGTAAGCCCCAAAGGTTTTTTCTTACTTGGAGGCGGTGGAGTCGTTGAAATGATCGGCACATTACTATTGATTTCATAGATCTTTAAAAAACTCGCTGAAAGGAGCAAGAAAAAGATCAAGATGAAGACCGAATCTAGAATTGGAACTAGATTCAGTCTTTTACTATCGTTTTTACCTTTTCTTCGGCCACTAGGCATTGAGTACATAATTAGTTCTCTTCGTTTTTAGTTCCTAGTAAATCAAGAAGCTTCACTGAGAATTCATCAATTTCATTAACGATTTTCTCTGATCGGCTTACAAGAAACGCATGGATCACCATTATTGAAATCGCGGCACATAATCCAAGTGCAGTTGTATTCATGGCCTTGGAAATCCCTTTTGATAAAAGCTCAGCTTTTTGTTGTGGGTCAGCTGCAGCAACCGCGGCAAATGATTGAATCAATCCAAAGATTGTTCCAAGAAGACCTAGCAGAGTTGAGATGTTAGCAATCAAAGAAAGATAACCTAATCTCTTTTCTACTTTAGGGATAACCTCTAATGCTGTTGCATCGATAGCATTCTGAACTTGAGCAGGTGATTGTGACGCTCTCTTAAGACCACTTTTTAAAACTCGTGGAAGAGCTGCAATCGATCCAGAACAAACTCGAATTGCTCCTTGAATATCATTTGAAAGAACATATCTCTGTAGTTCGTTCATGAAAGAAGCACCATCAACATCATAATTGAACTTAAGCTTTCTAAATTTATCAAAGGCAATGACAAGTCCAATTGCCCAGATGACAGCGATGATGTACATAAAAACCCCACCATCCTGAAAGAACAATATTAACTGTTCAATGAATGATGCTGGCTCTGCACCAACTTGCATTCCTTGTTCAATAAGTTGATTCGGATCTTGACCTTCCATGGTTCTACTCCTGTTAATTAAATTAAATCCTTAATAATATCTTAAACTTAGCCTGGAAACGGCGACAGTTGAGGGAAATTCTGCCTATAAACAAATATCAGTGGTTACTACTTAGAGCGAGGATAAAAGTTAATTGGTTGTTTAACTTCAACGCTTCCTCCACCAAGTGGCTTAGGAAACTGAATTCCCCTAAGAACATTCGCCACACAACCCTTGACCGCCGCAGGAAGTGAAGATGCTCCTTGAACTCCTGCACGAGTAACTGACCCCGATGCTCCGATTGTAAAAATCATTTTCACAACCCCTTGAGTTCTTGAACTGCTCTTATCTAGTTCCTTTTGATAACAAAAACGGAACTGAGGAATATGATCTCTAAGAATTTTTCTAATAATATCAGGATCCATTGAACCGACGATTACAGTTTCTGATGGAATTCCTGCCGTATAAAAAGTTTTTGCTCCTGTAAGACCTTCGGCCCCACTATCGAAAGTTTGCACTCCATCTCTTGAACCTGTTGGTGTTCCCAGTTGATCTGAAACATTCGCAGTATTAACGCTACCGCCTCCACCCGAGACGCTCGCCGAAGTTGCAGCAGTTACAGATCCCGCACTATCACCTTGAGTTTTTATCCCTTTGAACTCACCACCCTTGGAAAGAAGTGCACTCACTGTAGATTTAAAATTATTGTTTCTATAGACGTCTACCGTTCCTCTTGTCTTAGGCGTCGGTGACTTTCTCGTCGTATTTGTATTTCTCTTACCTGGAGCTTTACTCTTCTTAGGAGTTGCCGGTTTAGGCTTCCGGTTTGGCTTCGGTGGAGCTGGAATCGGTTTTGGTTTCTTAACCTTTGGAGGTGTTCCTTTAATCGGTTTATTCTTTTGAGGTGTCTTCGGATTCGGTTTTGGCTTCGCCTGCTTAGGTTTCTCTGGCTTCGGCTTAGGCGTAGGCTTCGGCTTTGGTGTCGGCTTTGTCTTCCTTGGCTCAGGTTTCTTTATAGGCTTTGGTTTTTCAATTTTTTGAAACTGTTTTCTATTATAAAGAATTTTTGCAATCCGCTCTGGCGCCTTTTCTTTCTCGATTTTCTCTTTATCAATTTCCATATTGAAAATGAAATACATTGGAACTGTAACTAAAAGAAATGCCAAAAACATCATCATGAGTAATGACTTATCCCTTGGGAGTAATGGCGGTGGAGTAACAAACGGAGGTGAATCTACACTTCTAACAACAATCGAAAGATCGCCCTTTTGAAAACTGATGACATCATCTTTATCAAGGTTAATTGTAGAGCCTTCCAATTTATTAGGATTATCAGAAAAAAGCTGAACGCTATAATCTGGAAGTTTATTTACGAAAAAAGATCCTCCACGACATTCAACAAAATCAGCAACATCTTTTTCAGCAAGATAAGGATAGCGAATATCTTTTTCGCTTTTCTCAACTCCAGCTAAGTGATACATCCCTTCAATCTCTGGAATATAATCTACAGAAAAAATCCTCTTTTTATGAATAATAATGACTTCAACTGCATACTTATTTAGATCGTATTTAAAAATTGGATAAATATTTTCATTATCTTCAAAAATATATTCACTGGAATCAAAGTTATAGTTTTGATCAAAAGGATAAATTAAGTGAGGAGCCTTCACTGACTCTTGAGTTATTGCCGATTTTGTTTTTGACTTCGTTCCCTCTTTAGGGAATTCACTTGTTGGAACTGTTGGTAACTCAGAGCTTTTCTCGTACTTTCCAAAATCAAGAACAACGTTACCGACTTTTACTGTGTCTCCAGCCTTTAGAGTCGCAACAGGAAGTTTTTCTCCGTTAATAAGAAGAGTACTGTCAGCATTTAAACTATAGATTTTACTTCCCGCAGGAGTAACTTCTAAAACGGCATGAATCGGATTAACTGAAGGATCACTAACTTGAATACCACAGGTATCAATTGATCCAATAAGGTAGCGACCACTTGAGAGTGGCCTCGACTTAACACGAGCAGCTTTAGATTGCCCTTTTAACTGATAGAGTTCTAACTGTCCTTCCATGACTTACAACACAATCCTTTATTACTGTATCATATCAAGTGAATCTAACGTCTCGGTATTAAAAGACTTTTTTTCCGGTAGCTTATTTTTGAATTTGACTCGGAATCTCGGGTTTACCGAAATATCCCCCGGAGAAGTAGTATCACCCTCTACGGAGATGTTTTCAAAATCAAAGCTTTCAAACTTTTTGTACTTATAAATAATTTTTCTTTTTCCCGAACTCTTTCCTTTGCTTTTCTGAGCAAAAGAGTGGGGAACCAAAAAACATAAAATCAATAACCACTTCATTAATTCAGCCCTCTTTTTAAGTCATAGAACAAGGGATAGTTAGGATTCTGAGAACCGATGCCCATTCCTTCAATAACTTTTTTAGCATAAGCAATCTTTCCTGAACTCTTAAGAGAGTAAGCAAAGAAGAGTCTTACCATCTCATTATTTGAATCTTCCTGATAAAGAGATTCGAGAATTTCAAGTGCCTTAGAGTGTTGTCCTGCAAGTGAATGTGCTACTCCCATAAAAGGAGCCAACTTCTCTTTATAGAATTTAGAATCATTGATTTTGGTAAAATGAGCCAATGCCTTAGAGCCATGACCATAAGCTAAGTAAACTCTTCCGAGATTATAATTTACAACTTGAGACCTTGAGTTTTGTTTAAGTGCCGACTTAAAAGCTAAGAGACTTGCTTCCCATTCTGATTTTGCAATTAAAAGTAATCCTAAGTTATTCAAAGCAGGGGCGTACTTTTTATCCGCTTCAAGTGCCCTGTTAAAGTAAAGCTTAGCCTTATAAAAATCCTTATTTATGAGATAACAGATCCCGATAGCATTCCAATATGTTGGCCATGTTTTGAACTGTCCATAGGCGTTTGAGGCAACTTCAAGCCCTTCTGTAATTCTTTTATCACGACACCTCTGTGTGATCCGAATAATTTCATCTGAATTAGAAGGCTCTTCATAAAGCCCATCTGTCGTTTCAGTAAAAAAACCACCTCTTTCTGAGTAAATTCTTTCGGCTTTTTTCTGATAAGGAATCTCTTTAACGACTTTAAACTCTTCATCAAGTCCCGATTCCTTATTTGTACTGGCACAACTCCAAGCGAATATGAGCAAGAATAAAGATATTAAAAAACTATTCATCTTCCCACCCTCTCATAATCGTAAAACTTCATATTATCAAAAACATTATAGCTAAAGTTTCGATATCGACTCTTGTACTCAGTCAGGATCTCATCTTTGCTAATAATTTTTTGGGCTTGTCTTTCATATTCATTGGCTTTTTTGATTAACGGAGAAATGATCTCTCTCATCGACTTCTTAAAGCTTGCAACGTATTGAGGACTTTTACCTTTTGGTTCAAAAACGTTAATTTCTTCAGCGACTTTCAAATATGAGGAAACGAGAATTTCAAAAGCAGTAACGATTCCTCTTCCAGAACCAATCTTTTGGATTTTTAGAGCTTCTGCAGTAAGCGAGTTTAGCATTTGCAATTTTCTTTGTAACCTTGAGTTAAAAACACTTTCAGGAAAAGAAAGCTTAACTTGGTCAATTTTATTATCCAAACTTTCAAGGCTTCCCATATTAAAACTTGCAATTGAATCCAAGACTTGCACGGGAACCTTTTTATTCATTTTCTGACTTGAATTATAATAGCTAAGAATTGTCGCTTTCCATTCTTTTAATTTATAGAAAATCTTCTTTTCTAAATAATAGTTATAAATAAGAGTAGAGTAATATGCGAGATCAGGATGAATTTCTTTATTCCCTCTTACTGATCCAATATAAAGACCAAGGCTCTCATACTTTTGACTTTCATGATAAAGGCCTAATACTTCTCTATCAAGTAGGACTAATGAACTTGTTGGTAAGCCACAAATTTTCACGAGTCTTCTTAATGATTTCAGTTTATTAATATTCCCATGAGCTCTATAGTTAATAACAGCATTATTAAAAAATTGAGACTTAAGCTTTGTTTTAGCCTTACAAATTTTCCCAAGTGTCCTATGTGAAAGATCGGCAGAAGCACTAAATTGAAGTCGTTCAAAAAGATATTTACTCACAGACAAGAAAGAACTTCTGTAAGTATAGAAATCCTTATCCGTCATAATTTTGGAAGCTTTAAGGCCCCAGTTATATGTCTCCTGAAGCTTCTGACCTTTCAAGGATATTGCCATTAAGTTATAAGCAGCGTTCGCTCTTGCCTTTGTTGTGGTTTTATCATTTGAGTAAATTTTAAGATAACCATTGATTGCTTCTTTATAATTACCCTTTGCAAGATCTTGCTCAATTCGTTTAATTTCAATTTTTTGATAAACCGCAAACAATTCTTTCTTGGTTTTAGAAGATATTTTAAATTTACCATCTGAAATTTCAGACATTAAAAGTGCAAGCTGCCCTGTTTCTTTCTTGTTGTTGTAAACCTCAATTAATGAGTTAACCATCTTCTCTTGGTTTTTCACATCTTTTGGAAAGAGATTGGCATACTTGGTAAGAAGCTTCTTCATCTCAACGGAATTTTTCTTCTCATACTGATTTTTATAAAGTCTTTTGTAAATTTCTTTTGCTTTTGTCGACCTTGAATCATAAGCGAGATATGAATTAAAAACAGGATAAATATATTTATCTCTATTTGGAAATTTAGACATTGGCTGACCAATCGCTGAAAGCATTCCTTCCATTGAAAGCTTCATTATTTTTTTATCGCCTCTTTTACTAGCCTCTTTAAATGCTGCTTGGTAACTGTCAATTGCTTTATCGAAAAAATCACCTTGGTAATATGTCTCTGCCATATAAAAGTTTGAATCATCCTTCTTGTTTGGTTCAAGGTCTTTTAATAAAGCCAAATAACTTACAACAGCTTTAATCTTTTGCTCTGTAACTGCTTTTGATTTCTTGTAAGTAGGATTCGCGATCTGTTTCTGAAGTTTCCCTACCTGTCGTTTGATTTGAAATTTAAAAAGTTCTTTCTGATCACTTGTTAACTCATAATTTTTAGTGAGTTTATAGAGTGAAATACAATCTTTTAAGTGATAGTTAAACTTCTCGTATTTATCAAAAAGTTGAATTCTTGAAATAAGAATTTTTGCTCGATTCTTATCTGTTTTACTAATTTTCAAAGCTTCAGTTAGAACAGAGAGCGCCTGAGCGTACTTTCCTTGCTCTCTTAAAAAAGTTGCAATTGTAATGAGCTCTAAAGTGTAATCTTTCCCGTATCTTTTATAGTGTTCTACACCCTCTCTAATCTTTCCCGACTCAGCATAAAAGAGACCAATGTCTTTTTCTACTTGACCGCTCATATCTATGTATTGAGGTTTCTTACTAAGCTCTTCGACCTTTTTCATCAGATCAATCGCTCTCTCGTAATTTCTAATTCTGAAGTGTGACCATGAGAGGTTATAAGCGTCCTTGGTCCACCAGCGATCTTTGAGAATTTTTAGATTTTTCTCATAATAATCAATCGCTTTTCTGTATTTCTTTTGATTGTAATAAATTTCTGCGAGAGCGTTCTGAGCTCTTATTTGAGATTTTGAACCAGGCTTGGCATACTTTTCAGCCTTTTGAAGGTATTCGAGTGCTTTTTTATTTGAACCAAATTCCTTCTCATTAAATCCAAGAATATAATAAACATCAGATGATCTATCATAGCCAGGAAAACTCTTTAATAACTGAGTCGCGACTGATCTTGCTCTTACAAAAAGACTGTAAGACCCTTTAAAGTAATCGTTTTTTCTTACTTTTCGTCTTTTTTGCACAGAGAGTTCTAGAAACTTTTCATTTTCAATTTCTTTTACGATCCGACCTTTTTCTAAGTACAATTCTGACTTTCTAAAAAGAACACTCGGGTTTTTTTGCTTATATTGGCGAGAAAGACGATTAACTTCTTTAATCTCTTCATTAATAATATTAATAATTTCTTGTCTCTTCTCTGTGACTGATTCAGCGAAAACCGAAGTCGTAAATACTAAAAATAGTAGAATTTTATTTTTCATTCGGACACTCCGAAGGCAGTGTAAAGACATAATCACCTAGTTCATCTGACCAAAATTCTGAAATGAAGTTCCAGAAGTATTGTTTATCATTTCTATCGAGATATCGAACATCTCCTCTTTTACCCGTTAGTTTTCTGTCAAAGTATAGAGATTCTTTTCTTCGACCCAAGACTTCGAGTCTCATATAACTCATCGCTTGAAAGGCTTTTCTTAGATCAAACGCATGCTTTTGAATCTTTGCCTTCGCCGCAATCCCTATAACTGTTTTCTGTGTCAGGATAAAATCATTAATGTTACTGAGTAGAGACTTTTTGATTATACCGCTACCAATCTTATATATTCTGTTTCGCTCTATTTCTGCATTCTTAACATTATCAATAAAAGCTTTGATGTTCGGAGATTTATAAATACCTTTAATAACATACATTAGTTCTTGATCTTTCATACTTCGATAAGAATCCACCAAGTTGTAATAATATATTTTTCCTTTTCTATTCTTATCTAGAATTCTTTCAATTCTTCCGGCTAAGCTTTCAAATCTTTTATAAAAATCTTCAACTACATAGTTCACATCAGGATAGAGGCAAAGTTTCAAATAACTCATTGCTCTTAAGACATAGATCTCAGGATTGGCGAAGTATCGCAATAAAGGTGCATTGTAAGTTACAAGCTTACCAAGCGTTCTATTATAGTTTTGTTGATAATAGCTGCTCCATGCCTCTTCAATTAAAACAGTTGGCCAAACGATAGAACTTTTATCAAGGTCAAGATAAAGAAAATCCGCACGATCTAGCTTTCTTTGTGCATAAAAAACTCTTGCTTTACCAGCGATACAAATATCTCGATTTACTTTGTACTGCTTATAGATATAGTTGTCTCTATCTTTACTACCCATTTCTTTATCAGAAATTGCAATGCAAGTATTGAAATACTCCAAAGATCGAGAATATTGTTTCTCTAAATAATTAATGACCGCAAGATAATTGAGAGCGAAAGGGTAGAAAGCACTATTCCCACTAATTCGTTTCAATTCTGCTTTTGCTTCCTGATATTTACCAAGAGAAAACTGTTTTTTGGCCGCAATATATCTAAAAACGGAACCTCTTCCTCTATTAAGAACCTTTAAGTTCAAACCTTGAAAGTTTTTCGCCCCTACTTTTAAAACCGCTCTATTTATATAACGAGTCATATCGGAAGGAATAATCCCATTTGAAAGATAAAGGTACTCTTTTATCCAAGCAACTGCTGAGTAATCAAAGCCTTTATCATAAGCATAAGTAATATTTTTTCGATAAATTTCGAGTACTCTATCGTGAGATAGCTTTTTTCTCGCATAGAGATTTCCCGAAAAAGATAAAATAATTAAAAGACTTCCAATAATTCTGAACATCCGTGTTCTTCCTTATATTTTTAGAACATGAAATTTAAACCAACACTCATATTATAATTGTGAAACCAGATTTTATTAGTATCCGGGTTTGCATTATTAACCGTAGCCGATGTGTAACGATCTGCTTGATAATGAAATCCGGTAAACTCAAACCTGATACTCATCATTTTAGTGAGATACCAATAAAGTCCTGTCGACCAAGTTAATCCTGCAGAACTGTCTTTCTCAAGGACTTGTTGACCTGATCCGATTGCCCCACCTGCAAGAGTAAATGTTTTTCCATTATGTTCAGTCGATACATTGGCTAAACCTAAGCTCAAAAACCAATCTAAATAATAGATATAATTAAAAGTATTAAACTTTCCATAGAATGGAGTCCAAACAACACTAGCAGCGGTATAACTTGTAATTGATCTATAAAAGGCAAGTGCACTTTGTTCTCGAACACCTTTAAAGCTATTATTTTCTGATTGCGATCCAAGTCCTAAAGCAATCTCAATCCCCCAGTTCTCTGAGAAAAAATATGCCCCTTTTAATCCACCACCAATAGTGTCTACAAATGATTCAGACAAATTTATTGTTCCTAATAGTGAAAGATTAAAACGAGTATCTTTTCTAAACTTCCTATTTTGTAAAACATAAATTTCTTTATCATCATCCAACCACTCAAAATCTACGGTGTTATCTTCCGCAGCAAAAGCAGGAATAGAAAAAATAAGAATAAAATAAGCCACTAGGATGTTTTGCATTTTTCTCATAACAAGATCCATTTTCTTTAATTTTTGGTATGTTAGCCTACGTTAATAGTAACATAGTCCGTAAACTGATCAAGATACTTGATTATCTGACAAAACCGATTCTGTCGGAAAAAAAACTTTGCATGAACATTCGCTTGGATGTTCCGGATATTCTTTTTGATAAAAATATACCCGAGAAATTAGATTCTCGATTTCACTTTCCAATTCGGAAATGCCCTTAAAGACTTGTTCTACAGTTATCCCCTCATCTAGGTATAGAACTCTTGAAACAATTTTTTCGTAGCTCTTTTGATGATTTTGTATCCAACCATATAAATAGAGAGAAGCTTGAGTAAGATAGATTAAATTTTTATCTGTGCTTTGCGCTCCGGTTTTAAAATCCCATACTTCCAAAACGCTACCTTTTTCAAGCACAAGATCAGGGGTTCCGCTAATCATTTTTCCTTCAACCTGAAATTTCATTTCTTTTTCAGAGGTTATGGAAAAAGATTCATACTCCTTAAACACTTTTTGAAAATATTCATAAGGTTTTCCCTTGGGAAGCTTACCCGTTAAAAAGAAATTGGAAATTTCCTCGTGAACTTTTGTGCCTCTTTCTGCCGATGATACTACTCCCGCTCCCGAATTCTCTTTTACAACATAATCTTTTTCATCAAGTCCAATAATCTCTTCTATGAAAAACCTTTTGGGACAAATTTTCAAAAGTGATAGTCTTGCCACAGAAACTTCAGGCATGATGCTCACATTATATAACTTTTGATTTCCAGTTATCTGGAAATCAAGATCTTGAAAAAGTTCTATTGGTCGAATTTCACTTAACTTCTCAACTTTTAAATCTTTCACATCATATTTTTTTGAATCAGGAAGATTGTTTTGAAGGTAATACCCCCAAGTTTTTTCTTTCACTTTCTCGTGAAATTTTAAACCAGTTATAAAAGAGAGTTTCTTCACTGCTCTTGTGCAAGCCACATAAAAAAGCCTTAAAGACTCTTTTTCTTGCTTGAGACTTGACTCTCTTCTTTCTAGTAAAAACCGCGGAGTAAGATACCGTTTATTTTCGTATTTATAACTAAAAGACAGAGGGGTTTCACCCAAAACTAAATGATCGCTACGCCCTCTATTATTAGTAAGAATATTCGCAACGATTACTTCTTCAAATTCAAGGCCTTTTGATGAATGTGCAGTCATAAGGTGAATTTTGGCTTGAGATAATTTACTAGAAACATTAATTTCAATTCTTTCGTCTGCTGTTTCTTTTAAAGCATATAAAATCTTTGTTCGTGATCCCGCGTAATATCCCTCTAATTGTTGTATTTCATTTAGGTGTAGATCGACATGGCCATAATCAACGCCAAGCCTAGACAGAAAGCGAATCCAAGAAATATCGAGCCCCATAAAACTTAAAGATGAACTAAAGTCTTTAATCGCATCCAACAAACCCGTGACAGGTATATTTAAATAATCAAAATAACCTTGAATAAAAAATGCTGCATTTTCTATTGCCTGTTTCTCTACTTTGAAACTTAGTAAATGTGTAAAAATAGACAACATTGGATCACGGCTTTTTGCAATTTTTAAAGAGCAATGAAATCCAATATCATGCTCAATTAGTCGTCTCATTAAATCTTGAGCAGGAGGCATAAAGCGGTAAAGTATTGCTAACTCACTAACTCCAGCTTCCAGTTTCTCAAGTACAACACTAAAAAGGGCCTCTGTTTCAAGTATTTTCAGATCCGGTTCTTCATTCGAAGTTTCTATATCATAAAAGCAAACTTCTCCCATTTCTTCTATTTGAGGTTTTTGAACTTTCTCGAGTGGAAACTCAGGCTGGAAAAGATCATTGTTGAATTTAACAACTTTTTGAAACGAACGATAATTATCTATCATACTCAAATTATTAGTAATCTTCTCTGCTAACGATTCGAAGACCGACACTTCTCCGCCTCTGAACCCATATATCGCTTGTTTTTTATCTCCAACAGCAAATATTTTTTTAAAATCTCCCTTCACAAGATTTTTAAAAATTTCAAACTGTGTATAAGAAACGTCTTGAAACTCGTCCACAACAATTTCTTCAATTTTAGATTCAATTGATTCTTTGTTCGTTAGCATCAGATACTCAATATCAGAAAAAGAAATTTTTCCATCCTCAAAATATGATTTTGATACTGAAAAGAACAACTTTTGTAACTCTTGTGCTCTTAACTCTAACGATTTATCAAAACGATTCAATGACTCTGCAAACTCTATCAATGCTGATTTCAGATCCTTTATTTCAGAGAAAGCTTTTGAGACTTCTGGCGCAACTGATTTTTTACTTGGAGTTGGCAAGCGCTTTAAATCATTAAATAAATGACTAAGATTTCTTAAGCGCTTCTTCGGATCTGACTCCTCTATCATCATTCCAAAAGAACTTAAGAATTCAACCCATTTTAGTTTCTTAGAGTTGTCATAACTGAAGTTCATATCCACAGGGTAAAGATTAAAAAAATCAACTATAAGTGAATCTTCATCAAAAGACTTTAGATCTTTTCCCCAAAGAACTCTTAACCGTGGTGTGAAAAATATTTTTTCCAAAGAATGCTGTAACTCTTTTATGGAAAAATCCTCTAGAATCCGAGGATTAATTTCAATATATTCTATGATCTCATGCTTGATTTTTTGTTTTATCATTGCATCATCAACGATTTCAAACCTTGAAAACTCTAAATCCTTAGACGCTCTTAATAACGAAAAGCAATATGAATGTATCGTTCCAATAAAACAGACCGAACGATTTTCATAAACCTTTTCCCAAAAGCTACTTTCAAGAGAAAGAAGTTTAAGTTTATTCTCTACTCTTTTTTTCAATTCTCTCGCAGCTTTGTTTGTAAAAGTAATGATAACAATCTTACTTAAAAAATCTTCAATTCCCTCTGAACCTTTTTTATCTCGATAACGATGAATTATTTCTATAAAGTGCTCAATAATAACAAAGGTTTTACCTGCTCCCGCTCCCGCAGAAAGCACCGTGCCGTTTTCACTCTTAATTGCTAAATCTTGTTCGTGACTTATTGTTTTGGACATAAATTCCTCAAGTCACAGTAGGTGCAAATCTGTGTTTTTCTCGGTTTAGGGATAAAGATTTTATCCATTTCGATTATTGAGCATAATGCTTTTTCGGATTCGCGATAAAGCTCAACTTGCTCTTTTGTAAAAGGCTGGCAACGATAATTCCCTAAGTTTTTTTCTGTTCCAAAGAATAAAGAGTCTTCAGGTGTATCAAGACAGAAATACCCACCGATAAAACCTTCATCTACATTGGCCCTATTTATGTAAGCTAAAACCTGTAGAGAGTCGAAACTTTTCACTTCCGTCATAGAAGGAATACTTCCCTTCGATCTTTTAAAATCAATAACTAGTTTAATGGTGCCACTCTCTACTAATAAATCGATGCTTCCCCTAAAATCGCTAGAGTTTATACTTTTTTCAAATGAGAAGTTTCCTCCTGGGTAGTTTTTAAGTAATTCCTTAACAAAGCTTATTCCATTTTCTATTCGCCTTAATGAATCGGCTTTTACAACTTCTAACTCACCTCTTTTGATATTTTTATTGCTTAGAGTGATTTCAAGTTGCTCAGATACAAAAATTTCAGATTTTTCTTTTCCTTCGAAATAATCCTTAATAATTTGATGCTCCCAGTTCCCTTTTTCAAAAGCGGTTACTTCATCATTAAGGACTGCCTCTTTAAGTCGATCCGTTCTATATTGGAAATGATATCGCCTTGGGCAATCTTTATAAGTTTGTAATCTTGAAGCTGAGAAATAAGGAGGTTTTTTTTCAGATATTTCTTTCTGTAAATAGTCGTTTTTGTTTTCATTTTTTCTAGGAGAATTAACCACAAATCGATTATAGTTTTTAAAAATTTCATCATGTTCATCAGTTTTTTCATAAACAAGCACATTATCTTCATTGTAGAGGTAGTTCTGAACAAGACTCATATGATAACTTTCTTCAACACTCGATCTTTTAATCACTCCAAGTTGGGCAAGCCTTGTTTTTAATTCAATCGGCATCGTGTCGAAGCTGTAGCTTGTGTTTAAAAAGTCAGAATCCAAAAAAGCGATAGTTGCTTTCAAATTTCCAAATTCATAGGCCCTTGGAGTTAGGAAAAATTGACTTCCCTTTGATGAAATCAGAGAAGTTCGAGGAAGATTTAAATCAATAATATTCAGGAAGAGCCTAAAGTAGTAATCATCAATATGAGTCAGTCCATCTGTTAAGTCTTGTGTCTTAAGAATGAGCTCTTTTAAATCAAGGAGAATTTTGTATCTCTTGGGCTCTTTTCTTTTAAAATACCTTCCTACATCTTTCGTGAGTACTTCAAGAAATTTCTCAACCTTCATTGGAGTTAAAGAAACTTGTCTAAATTCTTTTCTTAGCCAGTCCTTTTCAACTCTAAAGTAGTCAATTGAAAACTTAGCTTGCGATTTATATTGACCAAATTTTGCAAACTTATCGAGGCTTATCTGATTTGAAAAATAAATAAAGCCTTCGTTTTTTTGAGTTCCTAAGAATTTTGCAAGCTGAGACTTCTCTAGAGGAAGAACAGATCCGATGTGATCTCCTTCTGAATCTATTATTTCCTGATTATCAAAACTTCCCCATTGAATCCAATCATTATGTTCTGATTTCTGAAAGACCAAATAAGGTGCTGTTACAAAGATATTATTAACTTTTGCCAGGGCTCCCAAGAAGTCTAATTGTAGCGAACTTAGATGCTTAAATCCTGTAAAAACAATCTTACCTCTTTCAAGACTCCTCTCTTTTTCTATTAAACATTTATAAATTTTTGCTTCATCAAAATAATCGCTTTTATTAATAAATTCGGAACAATAGAACAGTAACTTAGACGTTTTTTCATCAAAAAGAGAAAAGATTTCTTCAATAACTTCTTCATCTCCAATATTGTTTCTAATATCTGTTAACCATTTAAAAACTTCATCGAATTCAGATATCTTTAGTTCTTGATCTACATTCTTACAAAGTGTTGCCAATAAGTGATAAAGCTCAGACTTTCTAGTCGGTCGAATATCCTTGTCCAAGTTTCTTAGAAACTCAGCAATTGTACGAACTTCTGCATAGGCTCCTGACTTTCGAACTTCATCAGCCTCGACCGGACCCGGTACAATAATAAGGTTTTCCTTATTAGAAAAAAACGCTTGGTTAAGGCTCTGGGTCTGGTAATATAGGATCAAATTCAACATGCTGAGGGCCTATTTTATGGTACAAAAAGACAACTTGTACACTTACCTTGATAACATTCATAATCTCGCAATTCATCTGTTTAAAGGCGAAGAATTTGTAACTGAGTTGCTTGCTACTCATGGCGTTAGCGCAGAAGCACAGCCTCTCGTGAAAGAGTTAATCCTTTCACTTCAATCATTGATTGTTTTTCTAAAAGATAAGGAGTCCTTAGGAGTATATATTGACAGTCACGACCCTAAATTTACTTTTAAGCTCGAATCTAATGGACACGGGCATTCTCGGATTTTAATTCTTCCTGAGAACTTTAATGATCTTAAAAAAGTGCTCTCTGGTAACTGTCAGCTAACAAAGTTTTCACCACCTGAGAATATTCCATACACATCCCTCATCGATTTTAAAAATAAACAAGCTTATGAAATTTTAAACGATATTTTTAACCAATCTTACCAAATGGATACTTATTTTGTTTTCAAAGATGAGTATGATTTTCTTCTAATTCATAAACTACCTGGATCAGATGACGATTTAAAACTTGAAGAGTTTGTTAAAAACAACATTTTTGATCTTGATAATGCTGATAAATTTCAGTTTCTCAGCTCAAAAAAAGTTTCGTTTCAATGTAACTGTAGTAAAGAAAGATTTATTCAGAGAATTAAGTCTCTTTCAAATAAACAAGAACTTATCAATGAAGCTCCACTAGAGATCAAGTGTGATTATTGTAAAAAAGAGTATTCTTTGTCTGCTAAGGACTTAACCGACTAATGGTCCAGTTCTGACCTTCCTTGATAAACCTCAATCTATCATGAAGTCGTCCAGAACGACCTTGCCAGAACTCAAACTCACTTGGCTCAACGAGATACCCTCCCCAGTTTGAAGGAAAAGGTATTTCTTTATCTTTATATTTTTCTTCAAATTCTCTGTATTTCGTTTCAAGTACTTCTCTATTAGAAATAACTCCACTTTGTAATGATATGGTCGCCGCAATTTGGCTATCTCTAGGACGAGATTTAAAGTAGTTTTCCGAATATTCTTTGCTCGATTTTTTCGCTTTTCCGAGAACCCTTACTTGGCGATTTATGTCAAACCAAAGAAAGTTAAGTGCGACATGAGAGTTTCGATCGATTTCTTTTGCCTTGGGACTATCGTAACATGTAAAAAAACTAAGATGGCCGTCAATAAACTCTTTCAACAAAACAACTCTTGATTGGGGGTTTCCTCTCAAGTCAACAGTTGCTAAGTTCATTGCATTTGGTTGTCTTATTCCAGAATCAATTGCTTCCTGAATCCACTGCTTAAGAAATCCAAAAGGATCATTTGAAACCTCGGACTCAAGCAATGGTTTTTCTCTAATTATTTCTCTAAAGTTCTTAAGATCCATTAGTTACCAATTTCAAGTCTAAATTTTTTCTTAACATAAAATAATCTATTAAAGATTTCACTTTGATTATAAATACCGCAGAAGTTTTCACTTCGTGCTCCATAAGACAATACAGGTGAAAGCAGAGATGATCGCGAAGATATCCCTCTTCCTTTATTTTCAAAGTTTTTCCACGCCTTGCCCATAGCAGGATAATTAAATGAACGCCCACCAACACCAGTTATTAGAAATAAAAGCTCTGAATTAGAATAACGCTCACTAAGAAGTTTATAAACATTCTCAAAATCAATTAAGATTTCAGCAGCTCCCTTATAATCGCCTCTTTCTAAAGCCCGTAAGTAAGTAAAATCTCGAACATGAATAACATACTTACTTTTCTTCAAAAGAGTGTTTTCCAGCAATGACGAAGTTACTTGATTCAAAGTAGTAAAACATCTTTTGTTTTTACAAGAACGATCTTGGTAAATCGTATTTTTTAAAAGTTTTTTACTTTCGCTGTAATGATAATTTATTTCTTCTTTATTTTTCTTATTTCCTGACCTTGAAATAAAGTATCCGTTTTCAAACCAATTCTTTTTTTGAGGGCAAGACATACCTTTTGAAAGAGTTTCTTTAGAGTTCGCACCCTGTTCGATTAAAACATAATCAAACTCTTTCTCTGTTGATAATACATTCCAGTAAGGACTATTTTCGTAATCCTTACAAGTATTTCCTGTAGAGTTATTCTTCCCTGTTACTTGAGAGTACATGCTTGAATAAGCACTCGGCCTTAAATCAAATAAGTCATACTGCCACGTACTTCCAGTACAGATAAAGTTTGTAAAAACTGTTCCTCGGCTTTTATTCCAACCTGTAAATTTCAAGAGACCTATATGATTGAGGTCAAAACCTGCCACTTGGATCCATACAACTTTCTTAGGATGGGCAGAAAATGTATGGTCTTTTAATCCAATTCTATGGACTTGAGAACAACCAAAGAAAAAAAGAATCATTAACAATTTATTCATCAGAGACATGATCAGCTACTAATATCAAATTCAACAAACTAGAACCATAAAATCTAGAAATTAAAAAAGAAATTGCCCAAAATAAACCTACAGAATTAAAAAGTAGGAAAATAATTTCAAGAACTACCATTAAAACAAAATAACGAAGCTCAAGTCTCCACTCTTTTGTATTTGAATACAACAAGACCCAATAAAGAGAGGCACTGACAACA
Source organism: Bacteriovoracia bacterium (assembly GCA_030426585.1). Classification (GTDB taxonomy): domain Bacteria; phylum Bdellovibrionota; class Bacteriovoracia; order Bacteriovoracales; family Bacteriovoracaceae; genus JAUHYH01. The sequence continues at coordinate 14,989 of JAUHYH010000004.1, read as the reverse complement.
ATAGCGTAGCCTAGTGGAAAATTAAAAAGCGCAAATAATAAGCCGAAAAGCGGTACGAATAATGAAGCCGACTTTTTACCGTTAAAAATCAAAAAAACAAAAACGAGATGGCCAATAAGGATAAAATACCGGCCCCAGTTGATATTAAAGGCATAAATTAAATAAGAACCCATGATCATTAAGGCAAGGTTTTGAGCAAGCTTAAACTCTCTGACCTTGGACACAAGTGATCCAATGTGAAACAAGCAAAAGAGAATAGGTATGACATGCCAAACAGTTTTCATTTTCTGGGTCTTTTCCTCTATAATATCAAATAAATATCAGGAAATCCTAAAGGGACAGGTAAATAAAATGGATTTAAACGCTACTCGGGAAATCATGTGGAATATCCCATCGTCCTTCAAGTTCGCAATGTATGGATTGTTCGCTTTATCAGTAGCAATCTTTACCTACGGACTCTACCAAAAATATGTCTATGTTTCACAGGGAAGATCTTTCAAAGAACTTCTTCCAAAGAAACTAAATTGGTCACATTTTTGGTCCACACTTTTTTTTCAAGGAAAAATAAAAAGGTTTACGGCCCCAGCCCTTTTTCATTCCCTAATTTATTATGGATTTTTAATTTTATGGATTGCCACCGATCTCGTAGCCATTCATTACGATACACCCTTTAAAGTCTTTAAAGGCCCTGTTTATATTATTGTTTCATTTGCTGCTGACATTGCAGGAATTGCAATTCTCCTAGGGCTCGGTCTTGCTTATAAACGTCGCTACATCGATAAACCTGATTACTTAAAAGCTTCAAAGCCTAAGCAAGAACTTTTTATGTATGGAATGCTTGTTGCTCTCGTTGTTCTTGGATATCTCATTGAAGGTTTAAGAATTGCTGGAACCGGAATGCCCATTGCTGAACAAGTCTATAGTCCTGTTGGTTGGCTTTTTGCGATTGGTTTTAACTCTCTAGGTATGAGTGATACAGCTTTAGCCTATACTTTTCGAGGTCTTTGGTTTGCTCACATGGCGAATACGATGTTTTTCGTTGCCTCTATTCCTTATTCTAAATTTATTCACTTTGTCCTTGCTCCTTTTGCAGCTCTTATAACTCCAAATTACAGAGGAGCTGTGCTTGAGCCCATGGATTTTGAAGATGAAACTCGTGAAACTTTCGGTCTTGGTAAACTTTCTGAACTCTCAATGAAACAAAGACTTGATACTCTTTCATGCGTTGAATGCGGAAGATGTACTCAGGTTTGTCCTGCAAACCAAGCAGAAAAGCCACTTGATCCCAAACTCATCATTACCAAGATGAGAGATAAACTTTATGAAAGCAACGATAAGGGTAAAGATACTCAAGACTTCGACTTTTGGGAAAATAGCTTGTACGGAATGTCTGAATTAGACGCGTGTACAACGTGTGGTGCCTGTATGGAAGAATGTCCAATGAGTATTGAACATGTCACTACGATTATGGATCTAAAACGTTACAAGGCCCTCACTCTAGGACAACTACCTCCAGCCGCTGCCGATGCCGCTAATAAAATTCGAGTTAATGGAAATCCGTGGGGTATCGCTCAAGATGATAGATTTAAATGGGCTGATGGTCTTGATGTCCCAGTTGCAGAACCCGGTAAAAAAATTGATTACCTTTACTACGTTGGGTGCGCTGGTTCCTACGATTCTTCAAATCAACAAGTTGTAAAAGACACTGTCACCCTCCTCAAAAAGGCTGGAGTTGATTTTGCCGTTATGGGGAAAACAGAAAAATGCAATGGTGACCCTATTCGTCGATTTGGTGACGAATATACTTTCTTCGAAGTGGCTATCGAAAATATCGCAAATATGAGGCAATATAGCTTTGATAAAGTTGTTACTCATTGTCCACATTGTCTTCATACCATTGGTAAAGAATACGCTAAGTTCGAAGACGGGGAATTTGAAACTGTCCATCATACAGAATTATTGGCTGATCTACTAAAGACAGGAAAACTAAAACCCAAGAAAGAAGTTTCTGAAGAGTTTACTTTCCATGACCCCTGTTATCTTGGTCGACACCATGGAGAATATAATGCTCCAAGAGAAATTTTGAAATCCATTCCAGGGTTGCAACTTACAGAGATGGAAAAGAACAAAGACAAAGCTCTTTGCTGCGGAATGGGTGGAGGAAACATGTGGTATGAACTCGAAGAAGGAAAGCATCTTGCTGAGAATAGACTTGAACAAATTGGTGAGACCAAAGCTCCTAAGCTAGCAACTTCATGTTCTTATTGCATGATTAACTTTAACTCTTCTAAGGGAACACTTAAATCAACCGAGGAACTACAAGTTGAAGATGTTGCTCAAATTCTTTCTAAGTCTATTGAGTAGTTGGCTTCTACTTCTAGGTATTAGTTTAAGCCTACAAGCTAATGAACTGACCAATACTCCAGGTGTTTTGGAATCTTTCGAGACTCTTATCAATGTCTCGAAGCAACGTCGTGCTCAAATTCAAAAAAAGTTTCAAGGAAAAGATGTTCTTACAACTTCTAAACAATTAAACCTTGATCAGTATAAATACACAGTTGCTCACAGTTATATTCAAACAACCTTATTGATGGCAAACAAATCATTCCTTTCTCAAGGTCGCAATCAAACTTGTGATTTTTTAGAACTCTTATGGTTTGGATTATATTCAAAGAAGCCAGGGAGTCGATTCAATATTCCGGCTTCACGTGAAAACCTTCAAACAGGATTTAAAGAGCCAGTTCTGGTTGATTCCAAACTACTTTCAGAAATACTCGTTAAAGATAAGTGCCCAGAATCGGTTAGCTTGTTTAATACAATAAGACGATCAAATATAGAGTCACTCATAAAGAAGATTTCGCTTCCAAAAGACAATGAGTTTGAAGTCAATCTCACTCAATGCCAAACAACATATCAAAAAATAAAAAAATCACCCTATCTCAACTATTTATTTTATCTGTCACAAATTTTGAATTATACCCAGAGAAATACAAATAAAACTGAGTTAAAAAATAAAGAAAGATTAATATTTCTTAAAAGTGCCAAAATAAAGGAAGTTTTAACCTATTCCCAATTAAATTTAATCAGAGGTTTACGATACAACTTCTCTAATCTAAAAGATTTTTGTCGGAGCCACATTAGTCTGGATATATTTAAGGCTGTAAAAAAAGATCCTTTTAAGTATCGAAACCTTCTAACTCCCTATTGTTTAGATATCCTAGGAAAACGAAAAAAGCTGACTCGAAATGAGTATCATGAATGCTTAGACAAAATGCAGTCCAATGACTCAATTTGCAGTTATTCAACACACCCTTATACATATTCACATTACCCTAAGTCTCCATGTTCTGAACTTATCGAAAATTACACTTCATCCTTATTAAAAAATTTAGCGCCTGATTGTCCCGCGCGACTACAAAATGAAGGGAGCATTAACGCAGGAAGAATCATTAGTTTCTATAACAAAGATTATGAATCTGCTGACTATGAATATTTTGATTATAAAAACCCTACTAAGTGTTTTAAGAACAATATTGTAAATATGAATGAGTACTCAAAAGAACTTAATATTGAAAAGCTCTGGGGGACTTACGCCTGTTACTATAATAAGGTTCAACGTGAAGAGAACTGTTATAAAGTTGCTTTTTTCGATGACCCCAACAATGAGCTTTCAATAACTCAAGTTGTCGGAAAAATTTTAAAGGAAAGTAAAAGAACACAACATCAGCCAAATTGTTTATTTATTCCTGAAAGAAAACTTAAATCCTTAGGTTTAAAAAAATCTCAAGGCTGTCATATAACCTATGATTCTAATAATTGTTTCTTTGATAAATGCGCTATTAAAGTGTTCCAGAATGGAAGAGAAGTCCCTACATTTATCACTATTAAAAATCAATCCCGAATTGACTACTATGCTTATCAAAATAATTCACTTTCCATAGGCTTTCATCGTTCTCTTAAACAAAAATTCAAACTTAAAGATAGTAAGGTTTATAATCTTACTCAACTAGAAGAAATTCTCGATCGAAAAAATGTCCTTGTTCATGGCATAGGTTGTGCGGAAGATTTGTTACCTTCCAGCTTTAAAAGACGAGTAATAAATCAATGCAACCCACTTCCTTTCATTATTAGTGGCTTAAAGGCACGAAAAAATGCCCTCACAAGTTCTGTTCTTGTTAATCTTTCAATTAACTCAATAATAGATGTTAAAAGTTACGAGTGGAAAAGTTTAAACCTTGCCGTAGAAAATTATCAAAAAAATCACCCGACAAGAAAATGGAGCCTTTATGCTCTTTATAAATAGCTTATTACTTTTAACAATTAGCTTTTCTGCTTATTCAAAAATTGTACCCTTTATACCAAAGTACCGTCTCGAAAACCTCAAAGCTTTTGTTGATTCTAAAAACCTTTATTACTTCAATAACAACAGGGGTGAATTTGTTATGAGCAAAGGTTTTAAGTCTTATCCAATAATCAAAGGCCAGAGCAAAGAAACTCAGTACAATGCTTTTCTTTCTAGTGACTATAATCATTTATTAGTTGAAGAAATTACTGATTACCTTTCTCATATGAATATTCGAAAAATGAATAAAATCTGGTTTACGGATGTCGGTTCAAAGAAAGCTAACTTCATTGGAAAAGGAGTGAATCCACAATTCCACCTCAATTCAACCTGGATATCTTATTTTGACCCCCAAAACAAATCAATTATTATCATTAATGCTAGAACTAAAGAGGTTTATAAAAAAATTCTTATTCAAGATAATAGAAGGCCATACTTTATTCCCGACGTTGCGGTAAGTTCTCAGCTTGATATAATATTTACACAAGTTAATTCTCAAAATGAACAAGAGGTTATCAAGCTTAACAAAAAAGATAAATCGATACTTCTTAAAGGAACAATTAAACACTCCGACTTTAGTATGTGTTCAAGTAATGGTCGAATTTTTATTAAAGAAGCCTTGCTTGACTCTAGTATAAAAAAATCCTCATTAAGCCTCTTTGAACTGCAGGATTCTAAGGCAAACAGAATCCATCGATCAAAAGGTCATTACGTTGGACCACTCTTATGTTTACCTGGAATGCTCTTTTATGCAGAAAAAAAATTCAATATATCTAAAGAAAAGCCTATTGTTCAGGATCTTGTCCTTTTTAAGCTTAAAGGCCAACAAGCGATTATTGAAAAAAGCTTCAATGGAGATATTAGCTATTTCCTCAATGGGGACAAAGTTTTAATAAACTTTGACTCAAAGGTATATATCTACAATGAATAAAATCTTAATACTTATTTCTCTATTTTCAATAAAGCTCTATGGCCAACAGATAACAGCAAGGCCAGAAGTTCCTGTTGAAATAAAAATGATGACTGACTGTTTGCCCAATATCGAAAAAACTGAGGCTAAAGGCTTTGTTGAAAAATTTAACAATGCATTTAATAAAATAAATTCTGGAAGCCTCAAAATTTTTACAAAAACTGAGTTTTATAAATTCTTATTAAACTTTGAAGGAATTAACGCTAACTCTAAATCAAAAGATGTTTCAAAATCACTTAAAAACCTTATCCAAAAGAAAAATAGGTTATGTCGATTTGAGCAATGGCTAGTCTATGCCATTCAAACTGATCTTAAAAAATTATCTTCAAAAACTAGTCCCGGCTATAAACGTAAACTTGAGTTCTATTCCGAGAATTGGGTCTTCTTTCTAGAGAAAATGATCGAGGACAGAGACTATGAAATGAGAGCAAGATACTTTCAATTTCTTGTATTTCTCGCCGAAAGAGCGTCTATTTTCTCTTTAACTGATGATGATCTGAAATATACTTTCTTAAGTATTCAAGAGACTCCCAAGTCTGAATCTCAAAGTAAAAAAGAATCAATCGATAAACTTTTCAAAGAGAAAACTAATACGGATAGTGAATCATAAAATACCGATTAAATGAGTCAGGAAAACATTTCCTCCGATATATAGACACAGCATTTCAAAGGTAAAATAGTCATGTATAAACATGGAGCGCTGGAAGCCTTTACGTGATAACCAAATTCAAAATTCTACTCACTCTTTTATGCATAACTCCCTTGCAAAGCTTCGCTATACTTGAATTTGAAGATGGTCCCTTCCCTGAGTTCATCACTTCCGCTCGAGCTCTCGCAATGGGAAATGCTTTTATCTGTAAAGTTGATGACCCCAACGCTGCTTTTTATAATCCTGCAGGCTTAGGAACAGTCAGAAGAGCGACGTTTCATTTAACTAACCTTCACCTTGAACTCAATAAAGGTTTTATCAATCTTACTGAAGGCAATGTTGGAGACGTTTTTGGTAAACTAGAAGATAATTTTTCGGCTAGAGGAGTTAGGGATAATCTCACGAATAGACCAGGTAACCTCAGCCATGCCAAAGTTAATTTCTTTCCTAATTTAACTTTCAGGTATTTTCAAATTGGATATATGTTTTCACAGTCAACTCGTGCTTATTTGGGTGATGCATCTTCAGATGTTGAGTTTGCTGAAAGAAGAGATCATGGACCCGTAGCCGCTCTTAACTTTTCGCTTTTTGGAGGGGTTGTTAAATTTGGAGCGAGCGCTGTTTACCTAAATCGAAGACAATTACAAATGGACTTTGCTCCCTCAGCAACAATTAATATCTCTGATCAGGACTATTCAGAAGCTACCGGGTTGTTTGTAACTGCTGGAACCAGAATTACTCTACCATGGACCTGGCTCCCCACAATCTCTGGAGTTGTGAGAAATGCTTCAAGTACTGAGTGGGAAATTGATCAAACCGGAGTTACCCCTCTTCAAGAAATTCCAACAACTTATGATTTAGGTTTTTCGCTGACTCCTCAAATTGGAAAAACAATGCGAGTTCACTTAGAAGCTAACTATAAAGACTTCACTGATGAGTATGATACCGTCGCCAGTAAAAGAAAGTTAGTTGGTGGAATTGAGTTTGATGTTGCTCGAAAGTTTTTTCTTAGGTTTGGATATGGTGATGGATTTGGTTCTGCAGGAATTGGAATTCAAGGAAAAAGAGTTTTTTGGGACCTCACCACTTATGCCGTAGACCTAAGCAGTGATGGCGCCCCTGCACGTGAAGATAGAAGGTTTGTCCTCTCTATGGCTTCAGGTTTTTAATGAACAAAATTTTGTCTATTTTTCCTTCCAGGAAATCTGTGTCCGATATTCCCTAAGAAGCTTGTTTTAATTTTTGAAATCGACTCAATTCTTCTTCTTGCCAATCGATCAGTTGCTGTATGAACAGCAATATCCTCATCTTCAGAAATCTTAAAAATAGCCAAAGAAGTATCATAAATCTTATCGATCATTCTTCTTGATTTTGTATCACTCCAACCTTCAAATTCAATACTTACGTTCATTAAGCCACCCGCATTGATAAGGTAGTCAGGAGCATAAAGGATATTTCGATTTTTAAGATCATCTCCGTGTCTATCTTCAGCTAATTGGTTATTAGCAGCACCACAGATGATCTTTGTTTTTAGACGACCAATCGTATTATCGTTAATTGAAGCACCTAGGGCACATGGAGAATGAACATCACACTCGATATCAAAGATCTCTTCAGGATTTACATATTCTGCAGAAGGAATTGCTTCTTTAAAACGCTCAATATTAGATTCACTGATGTCAGTAAAAAAGATTTTCGCTCCACCTTTATCAAGAAGTTTCCCAAGCTCGAAACCAACGGCTCCCACACCTTGAAGAACGACAACGCGGTCCCGAACAGATCTTTTTCCAAAAACTTTTGTTAAAGAAGCTTCCATTCCTCTAAAAACACCTAGGGCAGTATAAGGAGCAGGGTTACCTGATCCACCATGAACTTTTGCAACTCCAACACAATTGCTTGTTTCAACATAAACATTTTCAATATCATCAACTGTTACGTTTACATCCTCTGCAGTAATATAACGGCCATTGAGTGATTCAATAAATCGTCCATAACTTCTAAAAAGTGCTTCTGACTTATCAGTTTTAGGGTCTCCAATGATAACACCTTTACCACCACCAAGATTTAATCCCGATACTGCTGCTTTGTAAGTCATCCCTTTTGAAAGTCTAAGAACATCAACGAGTGCTTCTTCTTCAGTTGCATAATTCCACATTCTGGTTCCACCAAGTGCTGGTCCAAGAGTTGTATTGTGAATAGCAACGATTGCTTTTAAATTACATGAGGGGTCGCTAAAGTAGACAACTTGTTCGTGTCCCATTGAGTAGATGCTTTCAAATGTTGCCATGCGGAATCCTTTTATTAAATTGGTCTAATTTCAATTGTTTAAGTAGAATTTTTATAGAGTTTAAGGGGTAAAAAAAACATGCACACTGTGTTAAACCTTTCCACAAATCAAGAGGTTAGCGTCGAAAATGAGGAGACTCTTTACGAGGCTTTTCTTCGCCATAACACTGACCTCCCTCACGGCTGTCTTGCTGGGAGCTGTGGCGCCTGTTTAATCAAAGTTGAATCCGGAGCGGAGAATCTAACCGAGCCTCGAACTATTGAGATGGACACCATCGATAGCATTAAAAAGGCGCGTGGACTTCCTGAATCAGACCATTACCGACTTTCATGTCGGGCCCGGGCAATTGGAAACCTATCTTTTAGCCTTCCCCAGAAACAACCCTAAAAAAGTCATCCCTAGAAAATGGAAAGCTTAAGTATTCGTGAACTCCTTCAGGGGAGTTTTTATGAGCTTGAACTTTATCTGGAGTCAGGTTCTTAGCAACAATTACGATCTTCACAGACTGAAACTTTGTTTTTACCTTTGGAATAAGCTGGGCGCAAAGCTTTGGATAAGCACTATAATTTAGGAATAAAATAATGTTTTCACCTGATTGCAGCTCTCTAGGAAGTTCTTCAAACTCCTCTACAATTGTATAGTTTAAGTTGTCATCAAGTTCTTTGATTAAGTAAGCAAAAAACTCACTTCGATAATCAAAAAATATTAGCCGAGGTTGTGGTGTTGTTGCCTCTTTTGGCATTAAGGGAACACGTGTTGCCTCTGTTGGTTCATCTAAATCAAGATCACTATTGTCATCATCATCTTCATTAATTTCTAAGCTGTTTTCTTCTTCATTAATTTCCAAACTTACCGATTCTTCACTTGCTTGTGCACCTAGATCGATCGTTGAAGTTTTATCCCCTTCAGTCTCACCATCATCTTCAATTATTCCTTGTTTTTTATAAAGATCACGGATTTGCTTATCAACGGTAAATTTTATATCAACTTCATAATCAATGTCTTTTTTCGAATCACTCATTTATAATCCCTGAAGTAGTCGTTCTCTTTTTTCTTTTCTTAGTATTGAATTAATTGCATCAGCTGAATCAACGGCGGTATCCCAAGCTGTGTATATTTGTTTTTTTATATTGGCCCTTAAGTCTCCTGCAACATAGAGACCTGAAATAGAGCTTTCACCTTTCTCATTAGTTAAAACAAAACCTCTTTCATCCAACTCTGCTCCAGCTTCTTTCGCTAACTCATTGTAAACAAGCATGCCTAAGGAGACGAAACAAATCTCGGTGGGAACCGTAGTCCCGCAACAAAGAATAAAGGCTTCAAGCTCTCCAACCTTAGGATCTCCTAATATTTGTTGAATGGGCTCTTCATAAACATCTATATTGTATAATTTTATTAACTTATTAGACTCTTCTGAGAATTCTGGTTTCTCTCCATTTGTAAGAATCGCCATATTAGGAACATTGTATCTTTCTTTTAAAATAAAGGCTGTCCAAGCAGCAATATTTGAATGCCCTATTACCGTTACTTCTTTTCCATAAACATGATGGCCATCACAACGAAGACAATAATCTGCCGTTTGTTTATTGGCATAGGGAAGAATATCTCGAATCGAATCATTAACCTTAGGTTGGACATCCATAACCCCAGTACAAAGAATGACAAAGCGAGACTTATATAACTCACCTTCAGAATCAGTCAGATGAAAAACTTCATCTTCTTTTTTTAAAGAAGTAACCCCAAGATCTTTTTTCCAATGAAAATTATGTTTTAGTGAACATTCACTTAACCAAGCGAGGGATTCTTGATTTGGGTGCTCGATTCCTCTGTCATACTTTAAATGGGCAGGCATATTTTCAACTTTCTTAACCCACCGTTCTCGTGATCTTCTACGGTCAGCTGGAGTCCCTGGAAAAAAAAGCGTTTCATCATTGTTAAGAACTGATCTCATTGTGGCCATAACTCCGGCAGAGCCTCCCCCAATTACTGAAACATTATAGACCTTGTCATCCATAATCTTAGAGTACCTAGAAAGAGTGTGAGATTCAAGGAAATAGGTTTTAAACTAACTTGAAGTAATTTCTTTACTGTCTTTGAACACCCCAGTCGACTCTTCTTTTTCCTGCTTTATGACCTCGTCAGAGTATTCAATTTTAGAATCATTCTCAATACTTTTTACTGTCACTTCTTCGATATTTGACCCAATTACTTTTGTAAGTTCAAAGCTATAGTTCTCCCAAAGAATGACCTGACCTTCCTTCGGAAAATTGTTTTCAATCATTTCAAGAATAAAGCCAATAAGAGTTGAGTAGTTATCATTCAAAGGGATCTTAATATCATATTCAGAAGCCAAGTCCCTTAAAGAAATAATTCCAGGCACTACAAGACCTTCGCTTTCAAGGGGCTGGTCGACTCTCGGAATTCCATCATCTTCAGTATCATGCTCATCTTGAATCTCACCAAAAATCTCTTCCATGATGTCTTCAAGAGTAATCATACCAACAATAACATTATTTTCATCTTTGACTAAAGCAAGGTGTACCTTGTTTCGATTCATATGATCAAAAACAGCATTAATCTTCATATTTTCAAAAACAAAGAAAGGCTCTTTTAGGAATGATTCGATATCAAAGTTTTGATCTTCACCTGCTCCAACAAAAGCCAAGTCTTTTACATGTAGAAAACCAAGAACGTTATCAAGATCTTCATTGTACACAGGGTATCGACTATGAGCGACTTCTCTCACTAATTCTAAAACATCTTTAAAATTAGCGCTTTTCTCAAAAGCATAAATTTTATTTCGAGGAACCATGATATCCTTAACTCTAATCTTGGGAAATTCAAGAATCGAGTTTAAGAGATCAACCTGTTTTGAATCTATTGAATTTTCTTTCCCTGCCTGATTAACCATGAACTCGATATCATCATCTGTGATAACTCTTCCATTCAAGCGGGCATTCTTCCCAAAAACTTTTTGAATCATATAAGAAAGTGGAAATACAATAAAAATCAATAGGCGATAAATAAACCTTAGAAAGAGAACTGTTGGATAACCAAGAAATTCAGCTTTGGATCGTGCAATTGTCTTAGGAACAATTTCACCAACAATCAAAATAGCGAACGTTGTCCCACCAACACTAATCGCAATGGCGTCGTCAAAAAGTCTTGTCGCAATGGAGGTCGCCAAGGCAGCAACATAAATATTTACAAAGTTGTTTCCAACTAAAATAGTAGTAAGTAATTCAGAGGGTTTTTTGAGGACAAATTCGAAGGCCCGACCTTTTCTTCCCCCCTCTTCGATAATCTGTTTTATCCGATCCAAATGGAAGGACATTACGACTGCCTCTGAACCAGAAAAGATGGCAGAAAAAACAAGTCCCGTTAAAAGGAGGAGGATTTCAGACGATTCAACGACCATACGCTGCTCTTCCATCCTTTAATAAATTCAGGGGAATAATTTGAAAACAAATCGATGGGGGCTCTATTTTAAGAATCTCCTTAAAAATTAATCTGTTAGCTATAGTATAGCATGTCTCAGAAACCTGTAAAAATTTAGAAGTAAAAAGATTGAGAAAAGTGAGCTCGTAACTATTTGAAATTAAAGGACTAATGCTCAAGTGGCTCTCCTTTGAAGTCATGATCTGCATATTTAATCCTATCGTGCATCTCATGATTGAAATCAGGGATATTGCCAATATTTTTTGGGGTTCTAAAGATAGCGTCACATTTATAACAAATCCCGATCCACCCCACTTTTTTGAATAAAAGTAGATCAATTAACCAGGCTACAATTAAGCTTATCCCATAAGTCCAAATAGAGAGAATCGCTGCCACAACAAATAAAGCAACTCCAACCTTTCGATTAAAATCTTTTTGCTTATAGAAATCTTTTCGGCCACATGAAGGACAAATATCAAGTTCACCTTGCTCTAAGTTTTTACTAATATTAATGCTTTGAACATTCTTACAGACTGAACACTCTGCTTTAGTCGCCGATTTCTCAGGTTCAATTTCTATGCTTGATCCACATTCACTGCAAGTTAATTGAACAATCATATTAATAAGCCTTTCGAATTATATAAGTAGTAAGAGACTAACTCTCCCACAATCATGAAAAAATCAACAACATATAAAACACCTGTGGCGCTCTGAGTTGACCTCATTTTACTTAGTCTATAGCTATAATATGTAAGAATCGCGATGGCCAGATATCCCCATAGAAGTCGCATCCAGATAAAAACGTTATCCCATAAATTAATATCTGTTGAATTTGAGAAATAACTCAATAAAGATAAAGCCATTTTCAAAGCCATTATTCCCCAAAGTAGATAATGCAAATAAAGTAATGGCTTTTCACTTAACTTAGGTACTACAAGGTAGTAATGACCTAGGAGCATTGAAAAAATAGTTACTCCCACAAACAATGTGCTCAAAAAAAGAAATAAGCTTTCAAGTGAAAATAGACCATTATAACTATTTAAAAAAAATAACGACATTATTATAAAGATCACGTAACCCATTTTAGGTACAACCGTAACTTTATCGCTTTTAGATAGACTTAAATAACAAATCCCTAACACTGCCATTAAAGCAAAGGTCAGCTTTATTAAATAGAGGTTTTCTTTAGGTGTAGGAGATAAAAATTGTAGAGCGGAGAATGCAATCAAGGAAAAAAAACTCACTGACAGAATAAGTTTTCCAAAACCGACTCCTGTAGCTTTAAGCGAAACTACCGGAAAAAAACAAACAACTCCAATTCCAATAAAAACAAGAAACTGGCTCAGTGACTCTACGAGGTATGCCATAAACTATTTTCAAAAGAGCGAAACTTGGTTTCATCCTTACCGAAAAACTTTTCTAAATCCTTGAAAATTTCATGGTTCGCTTCTGGAATATTATTAAGGTAATCTGCATTCAGGTCTACGGGATACCAATCTTTTAAATCAACCGATTTCTTAATAACGTAACTGTAAAGAATGACATTTGTTTCGGGGTATTCATGTTGAGCCATTTTAAAAAGCGCGACATCCTTTGCATCAACATCAATATTTACTTCCTCTTTGAGTTCTCTAATGACAGCATCAACAGGGCTTTCCCCTAGCTTAATCTTACCACCTGGAAATTCCAGCTTCCCTTTAAGGGTCCCTTCTGCTTCACGCTTTTGTAAAAAGACGTGGGGAACTCCATTAACATACTTGTAAAAAATACCTAAGCTCACTAAAAGAAATTTTTTCATAATCAATCCTAGAAATAATATCGTCCAAGAACTCCAAACTCTAAATCGAAATCAGTGTCCTCAATTAATGAATAAAAACCTGAAAGCTCAATAGCAAACTCAAATGGCTCAACTTCTAAACGATGAGCGATACCCACAGGGGCCCTCACTCCTAGCATAAAATCATCTTGGTCATCATGGTTTTCGTACTTAGCTCCGATTCCATAATAAAAATTAAGTGAGACTGTTTCTATCTGAGCGAAATCATTCATCCACTTTAAGAAAGTTCCATAAAATTCAAATTTGTCATCCACATCAAAAGCAAAAGCTCCATCTAAGGACATATCTTTGGCGATGAAATTATTTACTTCCTAGAACGATCCCTGCACCAAAACTTCCCCCTTTGGAATAAGCTGTTGTCGACAAACAAAGGAGCAAGATTAAAACTTTCATTATTTCGCAATCCCTACTGATCGTGTTTCTCTAATTACTGAAACTTTAATCGATCCTGGATACGACATTTCTTCTTCAATCTTCTTGGCGATATCTCTAGAGAGTATAATTGTTTGCTCATCATTGATTTTATCATTTTCAACAAGAACTCTGATCTCTCTACCAGCAGAAATAGCATAGCTTTTTCGAACACCATCAAAACCGTTCGCAATTTTCTCGATATCTGAAACTCTTGAAACGTATGACTCCTTAAGGAATTTTCTAATCCCAGGTCTCGCTCCTGAAAGAGCATCGGCAGCCATTACCAAGTGAGCAAGAACTGTTTCAGGCTTAACGTCTTCATGGTGAGCTCGTACCGCATGAACAATATCTGGAGACTCTCCATATTTTTTAATAAAGTCTGCTCCAACCATTGCGTGCGAACCTTCAATAGAAGCGTCCATGACTTTACCAATATCGTGAAGAAGTCCTGCTCTTCGCGCTTGTTTAACATTTAAGCCAAGCTCAGCAGCCATCGCCCCACAAAGGAAACCGACTTCTAAACTGTGTTGATATTGATTTTGCATATATGAAGTCCGCCAGTTTAGAGCACCAAGCATCTTTAAAATCTCTGGGTGCATACCGTGAACACCAATTTCCATCTGGGCCTTTTCACCAAGGTCTCGCATTTGAGATTCCATTTGAACTTTAGACTTTTCATAAAGCTCTTCAATCTTGGCAGGATGGATCCGTCCGTCAGCAATGAGACGTTCGATCGTCATTTTAGCAATTTGCTTTCGAACAACATTGAAGCAAGAAATAACAACAATTCCAGGAGTATCATCAATTACAAGATCGACACCACAGATTTGTTCGAAGGCCCTAATATTCCTTCCTTCTCTACCAATCAATCGTCCTTTAATACCATCATCAGGGAGTTCCACTGAAGAGATTGTTTGTTCAGCAACATACTCTCCCGCAAATCTCTGAATGGCAGTACTTATAATTTTCTTTGAAAGCCTCTCTGACTGATCTTGAGTTTCTTCTTCAATTCGCTTCAACTCTTTAGCAGCATCTAACTTCGCTTCTTCAGT